>JAKQQL010000285.1:0-1032 GCA_029564175.1 Candidatus Cloacimonadota bacterium | reverse complement strand
TATCTCCCTCTTATACTTTTTTGGCTTACTCAGTTTTTCAGGCACTTATGTTGAGGGTCTGCCATTTCTTCATATCCCCAATGAAACGATTAAGCAAATGGTGTTCGAGTATATCCGGCGTTCTTTTGAAAATGCCTACGGTTTTTCAGTTCAGATGTATGAATTATTGCTTTTAGTCAGAACAATGGCTTACCGTGGTGAATTTAAAGAAGCCTTTGAATTTATAGAGAATCAGATTAAAAAGCAAAGTTCACTCAGAGACTTTATAGATGGAGAGACCTTTGTAAAAGCCTTTTATCTGTCATTCTTAAATATTTATGATTTCTATATCTCAGCCTCAGAAGAAGAAATGAATAAAGGTTATGCTGACCTTATCATGAAACCTTTTTACATCAAGTACAAAGATATCAAATTCGCTTATCTGATTGAACTAAAATATATTAAACGAAGTATCAAAGATAAAGAATTCGAAGACCTTTTACTACAAAAGATTCAGGAAGCCTCCAGTCAGCTTAATCAGTACGCTGAAGATGAATATGAACGCCAGATGCTGGGTCTGCCACCTTATGGAATGGTTACCCTGAAAAAAGTCATTATCGTCTTTCATGGTTGGGAGCTGGCTTATTGTGAGGAGTTTGACCACCAATGAAGCAGAAAGAATTCAAAAACCACGAATTTAATGGATGAACATGGATAATAAATGTAATTACCTACAGCACATACTATATCGACTGTGCAGGTATTTGATTCTTGACAATAAGTTGAATACCTGTAATGATGACAAAAGGAGAGATTATGAATAAGATAAAAAGAATCCCTTATGGTGTCAGCGACTTTGAAGTAGTAAGCAGACCTGATGAATATTATGTGGATAAAACGATGTTTATCCCTGAACTGGAAAGGACTAAGTTTGTCTTTCTCATCAGACCCCGCCGATTTGGAAAATCTCTTTTTTTAAGCACATTGCAGGCTTATTATGATATTCGATACAGTGATCGTTTTCAAGAACTTTATCGTGATACCTGGATTCTT
>JAKQQL010000284.1:0-1080 GCA_029564175.1 Candidatus Cloacimonadota bacterium | reverse complement strand
ATTTGATACAAATCAGGATTGCTCTCAAATAAACCTGACATCAGTTTTACTTCATTCAGGAATTCTGAAAGATCATCTGCTTTAATATTATAAAGTGCAGACAATGCATACCGTTTAGCAACTATTAAGTTCTTCACAATTGACTCCGATCAGCAATCATTTTTTCAATGATTTTCTTATCTGTTTCAGGATCAATTTTACTTTGAATAAATTGTGCTGATAACTGACTAACCATTAAAGAAATCTGAGATTCAAGAGATTTTACCGCTTGCTTCATTTCCTGTTGCATACGAATCTCCGCTTCTTTCAGTATTTCTTTTTCCTGATCTTTAGCGGTATCAATAATTTTCTCTGCTTGTTTTTCAGCTTCAATCCTGATTGAGTCTTTTAGTTTACGCGCTTCATCCATTGCTTTTTTAAGCTCTTCTTCACGCTGTTTGGCGAGTTCTTCAGCCTTTTCAATGGATTTCTTCGCTTCTTCTATATCAGACATGATTTGTTTCTGGCGATCAGTCAAAAACATTTTTAATGGTTTGTATAGAAGATTATTCAATACAATCATCAATAAAATGAAATTGAGGATTACCAAAACAAGGGTGAAATCTACAGTCATAAGAACTCCTTTACGCTTTAATGTTACGAAGTACCGGAGTTATCATATTAAGTAGTAAAGATAAGCAATAAGGCAATTACTAATGAATAGATACCTGTAGATTCAGACACTGCCTGACCGATCAACATGGTACGTGTGATCAGGTTGGCTTGTTCCGGAGAACGTGCAATACCTTCACATGCTTTGCCGGCAGTATAACCTTCACCGACGCCAGGTCCTAACGCACCAATACCCATACAGATGCCTGCGCCTAAGAAAGCAGCACCTTTTGCTATGCCTTCAGCAAGAATTTGAGTTGTTTGGGGATCCATAATTCCTCCTGTTTATTTGGTTTTTATATTACGATACAAATATTAATAAAAATGAAGTTACCAGTGCATAGATCGATGTAGATTCAGATACTGCTGCACCGAGAAACATGGTTCGGGTAATTAAAGACTGATCTTTCGAATATTTAGATAACATTA
>JAKQQL010000281.1:0-19080 GCA_029564175.1 Candidatus Cloacimonadota bacterium | reverse complement strand
GGAATTTGTGCAAGTGGAAATAATGATAATTTTGAGAACATTGAACTCATCAAAGTTCTCAGTGAACAACATGAGGTGATTGTTTTTCATCCAAAGGATGTTTCTTTCATTTTCAAAAGAGGTGAGGATGCAAAAATATTTATCAAAGATAAAGACATATCAGACCTCAGAGTTTTGATTGTAAGATTGATGGGAAAGAACTTTGAGGAGATTTCTCTTCTTGTAAAAACATTTGAATCACTGAACAAAAATAAGCTGGTTGGAAATGAAACAATCATTTTTGACAACCCAGAAAGATATCAGGGAAGAAAACCATCAAAAACATTTTCAACACTTTCAAGACATGAGAGAAAGATTGGAACATCATCTTATATGTTCAGAAGCAGTTCTCAAGTTGACCTCCTAATTGACAACATTGAGTTTCCAGTTCTGACAAAACCAACTGGTAGAGCACATGGAAATGGAGTTCAGGTGTTCGACAATAAAGATGAACTGACTGTTTTTGTGAAAAAGTTTTTCAGAGAGAACAAAGAACTGCTTCTCCTTCAATCCTTTGAGAAATTTGTCAAAGAGTTCAGAGTGATGGTAGTTGGACTCGAAATCATTGGAGTTGCCTCAAAGATAAAAAATGATGATTCAATTGTTGCAAACAGAGCACACTGCAAAGAGTGGGTGAAAGAAGAGTTGACATCCGAACTTGCTAATTTTGTCATTGATAGCTATAAAAGACAAAAGCAACCAACAATCATGGGACTTGATGTTGGAATGACAGAAGATGGAACATTTCACATGATAGAAGAAAACTATGCTCCTCAGTGGGAACCATTTCAGGATGCAACAGGAATCAATGTAGCAGAAAAAATTCTTCAGTGGGTGAATTATTATGAGTGAAATCAGTCAGCAGTTCTCAGAACACATTCAATCATTTCTGACAAAGGAATTCATTAATGAAGTTCTTCTGTCATTTCATTATTCAGAAGACATAGACATTTCATCAACAATTCAGAATGTCATGAAAGAGCTTGATGTCAGATGTTCAACTATTATTGAAAAAGAGAAGGATAGAATGAGAGTTTTGAAACATTTCAAACCTCAATTTGTTTCATTGATAAAGGATGTTGTTCAGAAACCATCAAATGACTTTCTAAAACCACTCTAAAAGTGAAAAACTTTGAAAACTAATATCAATAGCAAGGGTCAACAGAAAAGTAGTTTAAATCGTGTTATTTTGACAATTGTTTTTTAAAATAAAATAGATAATATTGAAAATGTAACTTGATATGGAGGATGAGAATGGTCAAGGAAAAAAGAGAAGCACTTGAGATTGATGATGACAATGAGGAAGTTGGAAACTTTCTAAAGTTTGGAAGAAATGCAAGAATTTGTTTTGGCAGAAGAGATTGCTGGATTGAAGTTTATTGTGAAGATGAAGTTGAAAACAAAAAGACAAAAGAAAAGGAAATCAGAAAGAGATGGGTTCAAGTCACTGGATATTATGGAAGAGTGAAACAGTTGCTCTCAGCATACACAGATGAGATGTTTTTGAAACATGGAGGAAATCTTGATGAATATAGGAAAGTGTGTGAAGACATCATTGATGTGGTTTCAACACTTCCTGATTATCTTATCTCACAGTATCATCAGACACCTGTGATTATTCAGGAAAAAATAGTTGTTGTTGATTCTTCAAAAAAGAAAGAAGAGATGATGAAGAAGATTGAAGCTCAACATCTTGCAAAGATAGATAAAGTTGAGAAAATAGAAAAGACAAAGAAACAGAAAAAACAGAAAGCAAAAAAAGGTGAAGAGGAAACTGTAGAATTATTCTAAGGAGAATCAATGTTCACATCTGTAAGAGAAAAGAATGGTGTCATATTCTACACAGGTTATGATGGGAATGGAAAAAGAATCAAAGGAAGGGATAATCAGTTCAAACCATATTACTTCATCAAAACAACAAACCCAACAAAGTTCAAGACATTTCCTGACGGTCAGAATGTGGAAAGAATCTATGCAACATCTGTTAAGAAATTTCATGATGAGACATCATCATATCCTCCAGGATTTGTCTTTGGAAACATCAAGAATGCTTCACTGTTGCAGTTCATAAGAGAGAACAAACTATATGACAAGTTTGACCCATCAAGACTGAGAAAGTTCTTCTTTGACATAGAGGTGTTCTCTGACAAGGGATTTCCAGTTGCAGAAGAAGCAAATCATCCAGTTGTTGCAATCACTGGAAGAGTTGAAGGAGAGATATCGTTTCATCTTTGGTATTTGTCAGATGATTTTGAGTTCTCAAGAGATGAATGGTTTTTCTCAAAATATCCAGAGTTGAAACAATTCAAGACACTTCATGCAGTGAAAGACAAAGTGAAACCATTCAAGGAAAGGTTTCTGTCAGGACTACAAAAGATGCTGGATGATTTGCTGATGAAGAAAGAGGAGATGAAGAAGGAATTTTTTGAGAACGAAAAGATTCGTGATGAATTCAAGTATTGGTTTATTTATGTTGAAAAAGAAGAAGAAAAAATAAAGAAAATAAAAACTGAAATTGAAAGAATCAACAAAATTGAAAAATCATTTAAAGAAGCTGAAAGAATTAATGTTAAAAAATTTAAGAGAGAAGAAGATTTACTTGTTGATTTTTTCTTATTTCATGTTAGAAATGAAATTGATGTTTTGTCAGGTTGGAACAGTGAATCATTTGACTTGCCATATTTAATCAATAGAATGGAAAAATTCCTTCCTGGATTTTATAAAAATTTGTCGCCATTTAAAGAAGTTGACAAAAGAACAACATTTTTAAATGGTAAAAAGAAAGATATTTGGGAAGTGTATGGAGTTGAACATATAGATTTATTGGAAGCTGATAAAAAGTTTAGAACAAATAAAAGAGATTCATACAAATTGAACGATGTATCAATTGCTGAGACAGGTTTAGGAAAGGTTGAATATGATGGCTCTCTTTCTGACCTTTGGATTAATGACAAACAGAAATATCTTGAATACAACATTGGTGATGTCGAATGTCTTGAAGGAATACATGGAAATCTTGGTTACATTGATTTGATTTATTCAATAGCTCATTATAGTAGAACTGCACCAAATTGGTTTCCCTTCACAACATTCATTTGGGAAGGCCATATATTCAATTCTCTTCTTGAGAAGGGATATGTAATAAGTGGGAATGATTCAGATGAGAAGAGAAAGATTGCTGGGGCATTTGTCAAAGAACCACTTGAAGGATTGTTTGGATGGGTCATGTCTTTTGATTTGACTTCTCTTTATCCTTCTATCATTAGAATGTGTAACATGAGTCATGAAATGATAGTCAGAAAGGAAGGATTGAACATCATTGAAGAAACAATAAAAGGTGAATTTGATTATTCAAGATTCAAGGAAAAGAATGAAATTTGTATGCCAACTGGATTAGTTTTTTCAGGAAAGGAAAAGGGAATTGTCGCAGAAATAATTGAAGAATTGTTCATTCAAAGAAAGAAACACAAAAAAGAATCTTTTCAGTTCAAGAAAGAAGCTGACAAAGAAGAACATGACATGGTTAGAAAAAGAGAACTTGAGAACAAATCAAAGATTCTTGATGTCATTCAGTTGGCAGAGAAAGTTCTTTTGAATTCATTCTATGGTGCAACTGCTGTCAGTTCTTTTGCATTATTCAACATTCATTATGCTGAATCAATAACAACAATGGGTCAGATTTGTAACAGATATTGTTCCGATAGACTCAACAACTTCTTGAATGATATATTCAAAACAAAGAATGTTGATTATATCATTGCTGGCGATACGGATTCAATCTATGTCAATGTTCAAACCTTTGTTGATAAGAATAAAAATTTAAAGACAGATGAAGAAATTGTAAATTATCTGAACAACATAGCAGAAAAATTGATTGAACCAAAAATTGCTGAGATATACAAGGAGATGACAGATTATATTGGTGTTTTTGAAAACACTATGCACATGAAACGAGAAGTCATTAGTAATGGTTCTTTTTGGATGGGTGCTAAGACATATGCAATGCTTGTTTATGATAATGAAGGTAAAAAGTATGACCCTCCAAAAGAAAAAATCATGGGGATTAAAGTCATTCGTTCTGACACACCTGTTGCTGTCAAAGGAATATTAAAATCTTTCATTAAAAAAGTTTTGCTGAATTTAAAGATTGACAAATTCATAGAGGAATCTAAGAAGGAAATTCTTTCATGGGATTCATCAAAGTTGAACAAACCATCTTCAACAAATGTTCTTGATGATTATTATATTGAAGAAGGAAATGACAATTTTGATTCTACAAAAAAGGGAGCACCAATGCCAGTCAAAGGTGCAATCAATTTTAATTACCTTTTGGAAAAGTTAGGTCTTCAGGAAAAGTATCAGAAAATAGAACAAAGTGACAGAATTTTCTCAGTGTATTTAAATCCTTCAAATGCTTATTCACTTGAGTGTATTTCATTTCATGACAAGTTGCCTGAAGAATTTCACTTGGAGGAATACCTTGATAGATTTAAAATGTATAATGTTGTTGCAGGAAAGTTCTTTGATGATGTCCTGAAAAAGATTAAAAAAGAAAATCAATTGAATGGTTATGACAATGATTTCTTTTAAAAATAAATAAATGTGTGAATATAAAACTAAAGGAGAAAATGATGATAAAGTACAGAATTGATGAAAACAAGATTGTGAAAGTTGAGGAAAACATTTTGCAACCAAATACAAATAAACAATTAAGAGCATTAATAAAAGAAGAAATAGAACAAAAAGGTAATATTGCCGATTTGAATCATATTGATATAAGTAAAATAAAAGATTTGTCATATATTTTTAAAGATTTAGAGTTCAATGGTGATATTTCAAAATGGGATGTAAGTCATGTAACAATGATGAGTCATATGTTTGAAGATTCAGAATTCAATGGTAATATATCCAAGTGGAATGTTAGCAAGGTTGTAAGAATGGATGGAATGTTCATGTCATCAAAATTCAATGGTGATATTTCCAAGTGGAATGTATCCTCTGTTAGATATATGAATGAGATGTTTGCACATTCAAAGTTCAACAGGGACATTTCCAAATGGGATGTAAGTAGTGTTTGGTTCATGAAAGATATGTTTTATAATTCAAAATTCAATGGTGATATTTCCAAGTGGGATGTAAAAGGTGTAACAACTCAAGAAATGAATCGAATGTTCAAAGATTCGCCATTAGAAAAGAATCCCCCAGTTTGGTATAATGGATAGTTATAATATGGTTGAAATTTTCTTTTTAAATAAAATAGATATGATTTAAACTTGTTATTTGTTGGAGGGTGGAATGATAAAAGTTGAAAATTTAAATCAGATGTTGATTGTTCTCTCAAAGAAAATTCTTGAAGAAGGTGTCAGAAGAAAAACAAGAGGATATGATTGTATTGAAATTCCTTATCCTGTTTTAATTGAAATGAAAAATCCATGTGATAGATATGTCACAATTCCAGAAAGAAAATGGAACAAAGTTCTTGGGTTTGTTGAATCCCTTTGGCTGGCATCTGGAACAAATCACATGTCACTTCCTGGAAGTTATGTCAAAAATATGTATAACTTTTCAGATGATGGAAAATTCATGAGAGCTGGGTATGGCTCAAGAATCCGTTCTTTTAATGGAGTGGCAAAAGATTATGAATGTTCAAGACCTTTGGTTGGTTCTTCATGCATTGAAGACATTCGTGAAGTTGACCAATTAAAATTTGTTATAGAAACACTCCTAAAAGATAAAAATTCAAGACAGGCTCTTATAACTATTCACGACCCAGTAAAAGACTGTTACACGAAAGATGGAGAGCTCAAAATAACAAAAGACCAACCATGTTCAAGAAGTCTTCAGTTCATGATGGTTGATGGTAAGTTGAATCTAACTTCATACATGAGGTCGAATGATTTAATCTGGGGATTGAGTGCTGTAAATGTTTTCAATTTTTGTTTCATGCAGGAATATGTTGCTATGATGTTAAATGTTCCTGTGGGCAAATATTATCATTTTGTGAACAATCTTCATGTTTACGATGATTTTCTTGACCTTGTAAAAACAATTTCAAATTATAATGAAAATGATTTCAAAACAAATGAATGTTTTTATTATGATGACAAAATGACATTTGATGATTTTAATAGAGAAGTTGTTGAACTTTTCAAGTTTGAAGAAATGACAAGAGAAGACAAATCTATTTTATCGTACAACAGAAAAAATAGTTTTTTTGAAGACTGGGGGAAAATATTTCTTGTAAAAAATAAAATTAAACCAGTGTTCAATAATCCGTTTTTGTATAATTTATTTGGAGGATAGTATGTGTTTAAAAATTAGTGATTATCTTAGGATGTTTCATGTTGAGAGACTTTCTGGTGTTTTCCATATCAGGAAGTACGATTTGGTTCATCACTCATTCCTTGTTGGGATTTTGTTTGAGAGATTTGCAAAGAAAGAAGGAATTGAAATCAGTGCTCAAGCACTTTCCTCAGTTCTTCATCATGATGTCTTTGAGACAGTGACAGGTGATTTGTCTTATGTTGTTAAGAATTATTCGAGAACAACAAAAAAATCATGGGAAAAGATTGAAGATGAGATGTTGAAACGGGAATCAAGATTTTCTGACTGCACGGATGAACACATGAAAAGTGTTCTTTCTCCACTACAGTTCACATTGTTCAAATCATGCGACCTTTTTGAACTTTGGATTTTCATTGTCAATGAATATCTTTTTGGAAATCATCATAATGATATAGTTGAGATAATGAAAAGATGTGAAGAAATTATTGAAGGTTATGGAATTCCATCAGTTATAGCAGAAATGTATGAATATAAAAAGGAGGTTGGTTTATGAAAATATCTGTCTTTCTTGGAGTAATTGGTTCTGGTAAAAACTATTATTCAAAAATTTGTTATGATAATTCAAGAGCACCTGTTTATATTTCTTTCAGTGAACCAATTAGGAATTTTGTCTGGGGTGTGTTAGGTTGGGAACCAAGAAGTGACGAAGAGTATGCTTCTTTTAAAGATAAATTTTCTGTAGAAGTAAGAACAGATGATGACAAAGTTATACATTCAACATCAGGAAGGAAGATTCTACAAAATCTTGGGACAGATGTTCTAAGAAATATGTATAGGGATGACATTTGGGCAGAAATTTGGGGAATGACTGCAAAGAAAGTCATAGAGTCTGGTCTTTATTCAGACATTATTGCTTATGATTGTAGATATGTTAATGAGGTAGAAAAGATTTTTGAGATTGCAGAACAATACAATTGTGATGTTGAATTCAGATTTTGTGACTTCAGGTCTGAACGATATGTTATACTTGAACACGAAAGTGAGAAGTTGGCAGTTTCCCTTCTTGGAAAGTTTAAAGACCAAGAAGATATAACCGAATACATGAAGGAAAGATATGCAAAACATTTTTCAATGATGGATTTAAGAAAAATTGTAAGTAATTGATTTTATTTAAAAGTTTTTAACAAATTTTCTTTACTTATATCAAAAAATAAGATAATCAATTTTCTCATTGAGACCGATTTCTATTCTGATGACTTTGAATCATTCATGGTGAATTTCAAGAACAGACACCTGCTCAAAAACAGAGCATATCTTGAAGGAGTGACAACAAAGGAACAACTTCTTGGTAAAATGATTTCAATTGGATTGATTGAGAAAGTCATTCCTGTTTTTGTTTATGGTTCACTGAGATATGAAATGAGCAATCATAGATGTCTTGAAAAGTCATTGTTCTCACACTCTACAATTGTGCACAACTTTGATATGTTCTCACTTGGTGCTTATCCATTCATCTCAGATGGAAATGGTTCTGTTGTTGCTGAGCTTTATTATGTCAATGATGAGACATTCAAAAAACTTGATGACCTTGAAGGATATCCAAGATTTTATAACAGGAAGGTTGTTGAAGCAAAAGATGGTAGTAAAGGTTGGATTTATTTCATCAATAACAAAGAAGGCAGAGAAAAAGTTGAGGGTGGTGACTGGGTCAAATTTAAAAATAAATAATATGGATGAGAATATTAAACTAAAGGAGAGATAGATAAGCAAGTACAAAGATGATATGTTTATTGGTTGTCCTCTTGAAGAAAATCCTCCATTTTGGTATAAATGATATTTCTTTTTAAAATAAAATAGATAAAATCAAAATTGTTGATTAATTTGGAGGGTGTCATGGAAAAGTTCAAGAAAGTTCTGTTAGAAGAAATCAAAAAGATGAAACCAATTACAAAGGAATCATATGGTTCTGAATTTGAAGCTGGAGAGGAAAATGGATATTATTCGGCAATCTGTGATGTGATAAAACTTTTGGAGGGTAAATGAAAAATTTTATTTTTATAAATCTTGGAACAAGTGGTTCAGGAAAGAGCACAAGATTGAACCAGATGTTACTTTTTCTCAAATCAGAGGGATTTGAATATGAAGAAGTTCTTTATGATGAAAAAGTAGTTGGTTATCATTTCAAAGATTTCAATACTACATTCATTGGTAAGTGGTATACAAAAAATGGATTGGATAGGTTTCAAGGTTTAGACTCCACAACAGGAATTTTTGGTTCATCAGAAAACATAACAAAATTCATTGATGAAAGATTAAAAAATCATAATGTTTTTGTTGAAGGTGCAGGGGTCACTGATTCTTTCAGATTCAGACCTCCTTATTTTTATGAAACATCAAAGGAATATGTTGACAGAGCATTCTTTTTGATTTATTCTTATACACATGATGATAAAGGACACGAAGAGTATCAGAAAAGAATTGTTATAAGAAGTGGCAAGCCAGCAGGAACTGCCATGTGGGGTAAAAATAGAGCATTTTTAAGAGCACATGAAAAAGTAGGAGAATATTTTAGATATATCAGAGATTTTAAAGTTGAAAATATTTTGTTATCTTATGATGAACCAATAACAAAAACAGGAGAATTATTTCTTGACATTTTTGATAAAAATTTGAAAGAAAGATTTATTGAATATTCAAAAGAAAATGATTTTTCAAAATTGAATAGGTTTGAAAATTGGGAAGAAAAGGATAGTGGATATTCTGATTCATTAAATTTATTTTAGAGAGGTAACTCATGTTTGATAAAAAAACTTTTACTTATGGTTATGAGATAGAATGGGGAGATGTTGATAGAAGAATAGAAATTCCAAAAGAACTTGGTAAATGGGAATATTGTGAAACAGATATTGTAAACATGTATGGTGAATATAAAGGTATTGCATGTGACCCACTTGGAATTGAACCATTCATGGGTGGTGAAATCAATACAATGCCAACAAAAACATGGCAGGAACAAGTTGATTTGATTATGAAAATAAAAGACATTTTTCTTGAAAAAGGAAATAATCCTTCAGCTTCTTGTGTAAGTCATGGACACATTCATATTTTTATTCCTGGATTAAAAGATAATATTTCTGCTCTCAAAAAATTGATGAAGTATATAATGTTGAATCAAGATATATCAATTGAAAAATGTTATAATTATCAACATAATGATGAAATAACAAAAATGAGAGGAACATCATATTTAAAGTATGATGGTGGCAGGAGAATGCCAGAATATATGATTGATAACATTTTAAACAAGACAGAAAATTTTAGTGACTTTATAAGAATGCATTGTGCAGGTAAAGATGGTGTTTCACTGGGAAGACCGTTCAGATATGCAATAAATACATACAATTTGAAACATATTGGAACAATTGAATTTAGATTGTTCAGGTCTTCAATTGATAGAAATGAAATTGAAGATTCTTTTAGATTTGTTGAGATGTTTATGGATTCAGCATTGAACGATGGTGATTCAGTTGAAGAAATCTTTAAAAAGAATACTTTTAATTTTCCAAAATTTGTTTGGAATTCAGAACTGTATGAAGGATGGGTAAAAACAAAATATCCCAAGGAAAGAGGAACCAAAAAAAGAGAATTTGTTGATTTGGATTATGTTCCTAAAAAATTACCAAAAATGGAAGAATTGATAAAAAATATTGATTCAGAAAATATATTTTGAGGATACAATGGAAATAAAAAAAGTTAAAAGAGAAGAATATGTAAATTTTTTTACAGATAGAAAGAATGACAAATTTGCAGGAACATTTATAAGTAAATGTGATATGTTAAATAGATGGGATAATGTTATAGGATTATGGGATGGTTCAGAACTTTTGGGAGCAATTCTTGTAACTCTTTCAAAAAGAAAACCAACTGTTGCCAACTTACAACTTCTTCACACATTTTTCAAACACAGAGGAAAAAGTGTTGGAAAGATTTTGACAGAATATTCTTTCAAAGAAGCAATCAAAAATGATGCTAAATATTTTAGAGTTTCATCAGAACCAGAAGCTCTTTGTTTTTATCAAAAAATTGGGTTTAAATTTTGGGGCAAACAAAAAAGTGGTTGTTTCTTTTCCATTTTTAAAATCAATGATGAAAACATTAAAAACGGCATTTATGATAGAGAAAATGAATTGATAAAGAAATCAATTTCTCCGAGCAAAATGAAAGGAAGTGTTGTTGAATTATTTGAGGAATTAATTTAATGTGTTCAGTTTTAATATTTAACACAAACAAAATGGACAAATTGAAAATATCCTTTCTAAAAGAAATTTTTGTCCAAAGTAAAATAAGAGGACTTCATTCAACAGGGTTTTCATTTATTGATAAAAATGAAAAATTGAAATCATTTCATTTCAATAAACCAGCTGATGAAGTCATGGATGAATTTGATTTTTCTGAAGTTGATGGAATTGAAAATTTTAAATTGATAGGTCATACAAGATATTCAACATCAGATATAAAATATCCTCAACCAATATTTGATTCAAATTCTTCTCTTGTTCATAATGGAATAATAACACAGAAAGACCCGTCTTTTTGGAACGATATTTATAAATTTGATTTTAAAACAAAAAATGATTCAGAAATTCTTTTTCATGAAATGAAGAAAAATTTTAATCCATTCTTCTCAAATGAAGCAAGTGTTGCAGGAGGATTTTTAGATGTTGAAAAAGGATTGTTTGCTTTCAGAAATGGGAAACGACCTTTATATGTGTCTATTTTTGACGACCTTATAACTTTTACTTCTACTAAAGATATTTTGCTCAGAGCAAACGAGGCAATGCCAAAATGCCTTTTAGAACAGAAACTATTGGTTCCTGGATTCATATACAAGATTGACAAACAAAATATTTCAGAATTATTTGTCAAGCAAATCATTGATAACAACGATTGTTTTAGTAGGTAATATGTTCAAAGATTATAGATTAAAAGAGAATAGAAGAGAAGGATTTAAGAAATATTTTTATGGAATATTAAAAACAGAAGAATACGACCCATTTTATTACACTGCAAATTATTTGTATGAAAGATTTGATTTAAACAAAGAACAGATGTTTTGGTTTTCTTGGTTGTATGGTTTCATTTATAATGGAGCAACTGCATGGGTTGTCTTTAATGAATTTCCTGATTTTGAAAATGTTGATGTTGATAGATTAAAAGAATGGGAAATAAAAAATTATAAAAGAATGCAATTTGAAACGGATACAAGACACAAAAAATGTAAAATACATGAAGCATTTGTTTGTTATAAAAAAGCAGTTGGAAATAAAACTCAAGAAGAGTTTTTTAACACAATATGTTGTTATGATGACCCGAAGGTCAACTTTAGAATTCTGTGGGATTATATAAGAGAAAATTTTTATCTTTTTGGTAGATACTCAACATTCTTTTATACAGAGACTTTGAAACGATGTAATGGTTTGAATATAGAGTGTGATAGTTTATTTTTGGAAGATATTCCAGGAAGTAAATCTCATAGAAATGGATTGTGTTATGCATTAGGTAAAGATGAGTGGGATTTATCAAAGAAAAATCCTGATTTTAAATATAAATCTTGGATGATAGAATATTTAAAAGAAGAGGGTGATAAATTAATAAAAGAAATGAAAGTTGAATTTCCAGATGTTAGTAATTTAATTGATTATTTTTCTATGGAAACAGCATTGTGTGCATATAAAGGATTTTTCAGGAAAAGAAGATATTTTGGATTTTATCTTGATAGAGATTGTTCACAAATTAAATTTGCTGAATCAAAGGGTTGGAATGGAATAGACTGGAATGTTTTCTGGCAATGTAGAAAGGAATGTCTAAGAGAAGAACTTCTTTGTGAGAACAAAAATTATTTTGAACCAAAATTGAATCTTCAAGAATTATTCCTACAACAAGGAATCATAACAAATTTACATTTATTTTTTGACGATGATGAATATAAAGAAACACAATTCGATTTATTTTAGGAGAACAAGATGAACTTTAAACCAAATGATTTTTTCTATTATTATCTTTACTTTATGAAAGAAAGAATGAACATTTTCTGGAACAGGTTGGAAGGTAAAGACATCTACACAAATGATGCTATTTTTCAACAAAATAAATTCACAAATGTTTACAGAGTTCTTGACAGAGTTTCTCAATATCTGTTAAGAAATGTCATTTACAATGGCAAAGAATATAGTAAAAAGGATATGTTCTGGAGAATTCTTCTTTTCAAACATTTCAATAAAAATGAAACATGGGAATTGCTTATCAATGAATTTGGTGACATAAAATTCAATAATCCTGACATTGACATAATTGGTAAATTTTTAGACCAGAAATTTATAGCAGGGGAAACTCTATACTCCAATGCATACATGATGAGTGGGCAAAGTGGAGAGACCTTGGATATAAAAAGAAAACATCTTAAATATTTCCACATCTTTAAGAAATATCATTTTTCAATGGTTGATGATTTATTGGAATCAAAAACAATGAAAGAAGTTTTTGAGAAATTTTCTGTTCTTCCTTACTCCGGAAATTTCATTGGATATCAATACACAATTGATTGGAATTATTCAGAGATTTTTAACTTCAGTGAAAATGATTTTGTTTTTCCAGGACATGGAGCAGTAAGAGGAATAAAGAGAACATTTGACATTGAAGAAGTAAAAGGATTTGATTTTGCGGATATAATAAAATTTGTTGAAGAGAATTATGAAGAACTTGTTAAAGAATATTCTGAAAAACATGATGAAGATTTGATGATGAGAATACTTCCAGGAAGAAGACCGACATTGATTGATTTCCAAAATTGTTTTTGTGAGACAGACAAATACATTCGTGCTCTTGGAATAAAGTCTGAAGGTGTCTATGGCAAAAGAATGAAGAATAAATTCAAAGAAAATAACAATAAAATTGAATTCATGTTCCCACCAAAGTGGAATGTTCCCGAACTAATTCGAACAGAAAATAAAAATATTTTGTTTTAAAAACTTGATTTTTCAATTTCAATCAATTATAATCAGTTTGTGAGTTGTTTATTTTAATTGATTGGAGGTTGTTATGAGAAAGGAAATCCAGTTTGATAGAATGTTTGTTCAGAAAGAAATGATGAGTTTCAAGAGGAATCACAAAAATCCTCTTCCTGATGATTTTGTTGAACTTGCATACAGAATCACAAGACACCACAAAACTAAGAAACATCTTGAACTTGCCGAACATCTTATGATGTTATTTGACAATATTGTAATAGACGATTTTATTCGTTTTTTGAGGTAGGTGTTAATTACTATTCATAAAGTTTGTTTTTAACTTTTAGACGGGTTTTAGCAACTCAGATAACCCATTATAGAGCTAAAAGAAAGATGATTGATGTTATTGCTTGTTTTTTAAAATAAAATAGATAAATTATTAAAAGTGATATTTGTTGTTTGTAATAAATAAGAAAGTTGACTAACATTTTGGAGAATCAAAGAATGGAATTCACAAAAACTCAAGCACTTGAAATCATGAAAAAGAAAGCAAAGGAAGAAGGTGTCCTTGTTGAATCTTTTATAGAGGAAACTCTTGGTGTCAGCAAAACTTCATTTTATGCTTGGCGAGAAATTGCAAAGAAGGCATTCCACGACTGGATTGAATCACTTGATGAACCCGATGAAGAACTTGTCAAAGAAAATGTCAAACTTGCAAAAAGAACTCAGAGATTCATGGACACAAACAGAATCGAAAGAAAAGCGTTCAGAGAACATGCAAGAATTGAAAATGCACTTTCTGACTACAATGAGCAGTTGATTGCAATTCTTAATGAACACTGTTTCACAGGATTGTCATATGCTCATCCAATCAAAAATGAAGAGATGACAGCAATTGTTCAAATCTCTGACACCCATTTCAATGAACTCGTTGACATGGTGAACAACAAATACAATTTTGATGTTGCATCAAGAAGAATGAGAAAGTTTGCACATGAAGCAAAGAAACTGATTGGTGATGGAACATCTGAAGTCATAATAGCATTCACAGGTGACCTCATGAATTCAGACAGAAGAATGGACGAGCTGTTGAATCAGTCAACTAACAGAGCAAATGCAACAATCATGGCAATAGACCTTTTGAAATCTTTCATTCTTGACTTGAATGAGGACTACAACATTCATGTTCTTTCTGTGACAGGAAATGAGAGCAGGCTTGACCAAGAACTTGGATTCTCAGAGTACATGGCAACAAATAATTATGATTCAACAATTTTCAACATCCTCTCAATGCTGTTCAAAGATTGTGATGGTGTGACATTCATGTTTGGTAATCCAATGGAACAGGTGATTGAACTTCATGGAAAGAAAATTCTCTTCACTCATGGACTTGCATTGAAAGGTGGTTCAGAACAAGAGATTCAAAGAACATTTGGAAGATTCTCAAGTTTCGACATCCTGCTCGATTACATCATTTTTGGACATGTTCATTCTTGTCAGATTGGTGACCTTCATGCAAGGAGTGGTTCACTTGTTGGTGCAAATGCTTATTCTGAGAGAAAACTGAATGTTCCAGGAAGAGCAAGTCAGAACATTCACTTTGTCAGAAAGGATTCCATCAACTCAATCAGAATCGACCTTCAGGAAGCAGAAAACAAGGGATATGGAATTCTTGAGTTTGAGAACTGTTATAATCCAAAATCAGAACAGAAAACAAGAGAAGGACATGTCGTTCTTTCAATAGTTGTATAAAAACTTGATTTTTGGAATTTTTTCATTATTATAAAAATTGTAAATCGTTTTGGAGGGTTGATGAGAGTCAAGTTGATGTCAATAGAAGAAATTCAAAAAAGATTTCCAAATGATTTCAAAAAATGTGCATGTGGTTGTGGAATGTGGGTTTTTAACTTTTATGGTGTAGATTTGCTTCTTGACAACGAATTGCCATATGGTGAGATTGTTGAAACTGATGAGGATTATGATGACCCAGATGAGATGAGATTTATTTGGAAAGAGCAAGTTTTCTACATTCTAAAGAAACTGACAAGAAAGCATTTTGAAACTTTTGTGGAGGTGGACGATGAAAAGGAATGTTGAAAAACTCAGAGAACAGTTTGAAAGAAACTTCAAACACACGGCTCTGACAAAAAGAGGTCTTCCAACAAAACTCTATTTTGAATTTCTTGAAGAAGTGCTTGCAAGAAAAGAATATGCTCAACCAGAAGGAGGAAAGAGATGTCAGAGACGAAAGATTTCTCAAAGTGTAAATTCTGTGGTGCAGACACAGTTGGATTTCTGAGCACAACATATTGTGACAGATATATTGTCAGATGTGAAAACTGTGGAATAGAAATTGAATATGCATCAAAGGCAGAAGCTGAAAGAAATAAATAATAACAGAAGGATTTTATTAACTCTTTCAGGAAAAGAAAATGACAGACCATGATGAACTACAATCAATTGCTGAAATTGAATCAACTCAAGAAGCACTTGAAAAAAGAAAAATCAAGAATCCTTCTATGTTAGGAAAAGTGAACATGACAAGACTCATCAAAGATTGGAATGAACTTGTCTCAGCAATGAAAAAGAATCTTGCTTATCCAATCAAACATCAAAGAATATATCCATATCTGTTGGATGACTTCAAAGCTCTTCCAATTGAACCATTCATGGACAATCCAATGATTGAACTTCCATGTGGAATCTGTCTTAATGTTCTCTTGTTCAAATCGTCTTTTGATGACGGACTTGAAGATGTCAAGGAACAAATCAAAAATCAGAGACAACTTGAGAAGCCAGCAATCGTTCATCTTGATGATTTAATTGACGGACTTGAATATTCTGAAGGATTCAAACAGTTGATGAAATACACCTTCAGATTTGCATTCAATAAGGAAAAAGAAAACCATCCATATATCAAAAAGACAGATGTTGTTTTTGAAGAGATGGAAAATTTTATCTGTATGAAGATTCAGGAAAAAGTCATAGCAAGAATGAATCTTGACTGTGAGAAAGATGATGATTTATTTTTACTGTGAGGGGGAAGTGATGTTTTTTCATTGGTGTATATTTTTGGTGAGTTTATTTTTTGTTCTCATTGTAATGATAAATAACAATGTTGTAGAAACATTATTATTCGCAGGTGTTGTTGTTTTGATTCACATTTTTAAAGTTCTGTTATTAATACTCAAAAAGATAGAGGCAAAGTGATGAGTGGAATGGTTCAATGTTTCAGATGTAAATCTTGGGTCAACCAAAATAGTTTGACAACTGGTGGTTGCCCATATTGTTCGGGTGGAAGTATTCTCAGTGATGGAATTTACATAATTAATGAACCATCAGAAAATTATATCAGTGAATTGATATCTGCATTATCACAACTTGACTGTGGTGATAATAGTTGCATGTTTGCAACACCAAAGGATGGAATGAGAACAAATGGTGGTTGTAGATGTTTGTCAATGCTTCCACTGGCTGTTAGAATAGCAATTGAAAAAATTTGGTTGTCAAATAAGAAAGGAGTGAAATGATGATATTTTCAGAAATAGCAGGAATTATTTTTCAATTCATCAAAACCTATTGGAAACAAATTCTTATTGCAGGCATCATCATTGCTCTTGCAATATACATTTGGATTCTTAGAGCAAACAATTCAAATCTTGAGGATGACAAAAAAGAACTTCAGAAAGAGCTTGCTGTGATGGAAGAAGTTGTCAAGAGCAGAGATGAAATCATTCAGATTCAAAACACCTCAATGAAAATCTTTGAGGATTTGACATCTCAGGAAAAGACATCTGAAACAAAGTACAAAGAAACAATCACAAACAACAAAGAAGTCATCAAAGAGTATGTCAACTCAGAGAGAAGCAAAGAAGACCTTGAGAAACTTTATCAATATGAGAATAAACAATGGCATTCAATCAAAGAGAGTGTTAATCCAAAGAGTTCAACTGTTCAATACAATTTAAATTGGTGGGGTGAGAAATGAGATACATCATATTTGTTGCATTGCTTTTCCTTTTGTCATGTCAGTCAACACCAAGAGTTGTCTATCAGACAAACATTCCAGAATATTCATGCCCACAACTTGTTGATGTTGTTCTTGAAGATTTGTCATCTGAAAAGAGTGAGGAAGAAAACTTGCTCATCAGACACAACAATCTTGCTATGACAAAAAGACTCATTGACAACCTTATTGCAATCATTAGTTGTCATGAGAGAAATCTCAATCAAATTAGAAACAAGGGCAAAGAAATAAATAAATAAAGAAGAAGAGAAGAAAGAGAAATAAACATGCTCTATGAACAATGTCAAGTGACAGACATAAAAGACCCAGAAGACAAAGGAAGGGTCAAAGTCAAGTTTTTGAGAACTGATATGACAACTGAGACATGGATTCCTCTTGTTGATTCAGTCTTCTCAAAAGGTGACAATGGATGGGATGGAGAACTTGCTGTTGATGACCTAATTGTCATCTCATTCTTTGACTATCCAGATAATCAGAAACCTTTTGTTTTTGGCAAAGTGAAGTCAAAATCACAGACTGCAAAGAGAGAAGGAAAAGAGACATTGAAAATCAAAGACCACAAAGTGATTTTTGAAGATGACAAAGTGACAGTGATTCACAAGAATGCAAAGACAAAGATGATTCTTGAAGATGGAGTTGTGAAGGTTTCATCGGATGGGACAAATGTTTATTCTGCTGTGAGACTTGAGACATTGAAACTTTGGCTCACCACGCATTTCCATTTGGGAAATCTTGGGTATCCAGTTGCAACAACAGAAGTATCAGGATTTCCTTGGGTTGATGAAATAGCATCGAAGGATATTAAGATAACATAAAGGAGAAACAAATGGCAAAGTACAGAATTGATGAAAACAAGATTTTGAGAGAATATGAAAGCACAAAAGACATTGCAAAAATATTCAGAGATATAGTCAAAGAAAAATATGGGCTCACATCAAGAGATGTGTCAATCACTGCAAGAAGTTATTCATCTGTTGACATTTCAATTAAATCAACAAATGCACTTCAATATAAAACAGAGCTTGAACAAATTGCAAAAACTAAGGAAAAGATAGATTATGACAAATATTCAGGTGAAATTCTTTCAGGAGGAAATACATTTGTTTTTGTCAATATAGATTGGAACTTCACAAAAGAACTTTATAAGATTATTGAAAAAGAAATTTCAAAGAAAGCAACAAAAGAATTTTTTGACACAGCAAATTTTGATGTATCAAATACATTGACTATTTTTGATGACATCAATATCATGAAGGTAAATGTAAGAGGAACTTTTGATGGATATTCAGTTGTTGATTTTAAAACAGGAAAAACATTCAGTGGATTTCCAAAGAAAAATATAAATGAAATTTATCAAGGTGTTTTGAATGCTATTTTAGAAAATAAAAAATCAGAACAAATTTTGAAGAAATATTTTAAATAAAGGAGAAATAAAAATGACAAAGTATGTATTGAAAGAAAACAAGATTGTGAAAGTTGAGGAAGCTGGCAGCGTTGATAGGATGTATGTTCAGAAAGAATTAAAAGATTTTGATATAAAAATCAAAAATCCAAAAGATAGAGACTTTGATGAACTTGCTGATACAATTGCAAAACATCTTGGAATGAAAGAAAAGAACAAAGGTGCATTTGCTGAACATCTTATGATGTCGTATACTGGTAATGGTGATAGAATGACTGGACTACCAATAGGTGAATTTTATCAATTTTTAAAGTAACCCT
>JAKQQL010000267.1:0-3771 GCA_029564175.1 Candidatus Cloacimonadota bacterium | reverse complement strand
CCGTTGATATGTATCGGGCTCGATCAGCAAGTTTATTGATGTGTGATAATTTCTTTTTCTCATGGTTTGTTCCTCCTGTATTGTTTTAAATAAAAAGGTCATCACAATAGCGTTAATCGTGATGACCTTTTTAAGCTGCCTGTTTAAAGTTAAATTATGACAATACGATGTCCCGCCAGACTGGTTATGCTTCGTTTATGAAAATACGATTAACAATAAAGCATTCACAGCAAATACTAATTCCCGAATAGTCTTCAATGCGTTCCCGTAACTCATCCCAGTCGACATTCTTCTTTGTGCAGAATTTCATAATATTTTTCAACGGGTCATAATGTGGTGGCGGATTGAAGTGGTCTATACCGCAGGTCCAATAATCGACAACGTTGCTTTCATTTACACAAGGCTCCAGTTTAGTTTTTAAAAATTCCTGAAATTCTCTGATTAAATCAATGAATTGATTTTCCGATAATGACGATACTTCCAATTTTTGTTTTGCATTTTTAATCATTTGTTTCTTCTCCTTTCTGAATATTAATTTGGTTAAATGTTGTCAACTTTTCCCGAATCGCTTCTCTGACGAAATCTGAGATACCGATGCTTACATGATCTGTAATGGTCTTGACCTGATCAAACATTTCTTCTGAGAGCACCATTGAGACCGGCCGCGTGTAAACTTTCTTCTTCATAGACAGTCACCTCCTTTTTGATAAATATCTTAATAATTTCCTAATCATATGTTTGTTCCATGTTTTGGTAGAACTCGAATAATTTTAAAATTGATTTCGCGACAAGAAACAAACTGAGGCGTGTTTTAGTTTGAAACCAGACGCAAGAATGTATCTGATGTATAAACCCGGTGGCCAGGTCAAAATCCCCCACTTAAATTGGAAGCACAGAAGCTGAATCGTGATTTGAGATGAAGAAATAATTTTACGGTAAAATGTGCTATTGATAAAACTGAAAGGTGCTTACGTGGCGCTCTGAAATTGTGGCTTTTTGGCCTTATTTAATCCGGGTTGCTGGCGGTCATTGTAAATACCCAGAACCGGTAAAAACGTCCTTAAAACCTGAATGATTATAACCATATAAAAACTAATTCTGGTCAGTCCAGGAATCTGATCAATACGGAAATAATTGGAAATACACGGAATGCTGCGCTTCTTTAATCAAGAAAGTCACGGTGCTTGATTTCTACCCGTTATATGCAAAAGAATTCTGACGAATTTGAATTGTGCTGGTCATCTCTAACACCTACAATGTTGCAATATTGTTGTGACCGGCAACGTGTTTCTTCTCAATTGAAAGCTTCAACGAAAATAATAAGGCGCTGGCACAATTCTTAAATGAAAAACATGCGCCGTTTAATGCCAGTCGCCTTGATTTTTTTTAAGCGTTTTTTAGTCATATTTTTTGCTGAAGCAGAATGGGCAATAGACATCAGAACTTTTTGGCCCCTTACTATAAAAGCGCTGATGACAAGCCGAGCAAATAAACGTATATTTTGCAATTTGAGAACCAGGATCTATCTTGAATAGATAATCAGGACTGTAAGGTTCAGTTCTTGGTTTTGCGATTCGTGAATAATTCGGTTCTCGGCCTAAAATATGGGTTATTGTCTCTATTACTTTTGTTATTTCGATTCCAAAAAACTCTCTCGCTGTTGATATTCTACAGCCGTTCAGAGATGCGTGGACATTTATTTCATCATTATCTGGGTTATCTGATTTATAAGTCGCCTCCATTATAAATGGTGTAGGAATGCCTGTTGCGCTATTTAATTCAATTATCCGTTCCTGGACGCTTCTATTTGTAAACCCGATTTTAACCAAGCCAGGCATAGATGAATTTGATAATACATAAATATAGCCTGCCACGGGTGATATGTTACACATCCGTGCATGGCATTTTGTGCAAAAAAGCTCTGTTTTTGAAAGAAGAGCTTCTTCAAAATCATTTGATCTGCCACATTTTGCACAGGTTATTTGAATGTCGAACATAATTTCTGTTATCGATACTTTTTATGATTTTTTCACGCCTAACGACTGGTTAAGCCACAACTGTAAGGAGTTGGCTGCATCCATCTGTTATCCGGTTTTAAAATTAACAAGAACAATAAACTCCTCAAGTAGCTTCGTTCCGCCAATTAAAGAAATAATATTTTACTGTATTGGTTTATATTTTATTTACAACATTTTTTTTCGCTATTGATATCGTGATTACTCCTTTTACTTCGCTATATGCTGATTTAAAATATCTAAAAAGTGGTATGTCGTAAAAAACTTTATTTTCGTTTTCTTGGTATAGAGATCTCTTGACCTGACAGAATATTCAATTTCTGAAGAATGTATATTGATTAACGTATAGTCCATAGAATAACCTAAATTGTCGGATATTTTTTTAAAAAGAAGTATATGGCTTGCTCCTAATATTTTACCAAGCTCTTCTGACTTTTCTCTTTCAGTTAAGCCACTCATCTGTATAGACTTCTCTTCAAATATAAGCTTAAGATGTTGCCTTGTGAGTACTTTTATAGGGCTATTATTAAATAATTGTACCAAATAAGCTTCGTCACATTCATCTGTATTTGATTGTCCTCCACAAACAACAATTATCCCCTTAATTGGCGTTATTTTTTCACCTTTCAAACCCGCAGGTGGCTCGTATCCACATGCGGTACCTACTGCAAGTACCAGAACGACCCAAATCAATATTCCTTTCATGATATACCCTCCATTAGGTCGGCTCGATTATTTGAGAGCCACTCAAAGAAACGGGGGCCTTCGTTTGGAAATGATTGATCGTGCTCAACCAGATTTACCATAGCGCGCACGATGTATTGGATTGCCTCAGTCTCCAACTCTAATGCTATTTTCTCTTCGTTACGGAGCCCATTCCAGTGTTTCAGCCAGTTTTTAGCCTTATTCAAATGCAACTGGGATACAATCTTTGGTGGTAAGCCAAATTCCGTAGAAAGTTTCATATTCAGCAACGAGAACGATGATTGTGACAGGATTCCACCGATGATTTCTTCCGCAGCGCCAGCCAAAGTAATAGCTGGAACATATGCTTGATGATCCAAAAATAGACGGATTGACCAATCAAGTTGATCTACCGCTGCGTCAATCTTTGAGAGATGAAATTCCGTTGTCATTATTTATGTTCCTTAATTTATATACGTGCTTGGTTTTCCCTGATTTAGGGGAAATATTACCCCTTTTTTATAAGGATGAAAAGAAAAGAATGATTTAAATCAAGCATAGTGTGTATTACGATTTTACAAGGTGCAATACTGGCACCAGTGGGCGCCAGAACTTAACCCGATCAAGGGTTAGATGTCCTTTGTAACCTTTGTCCATGATCCACCATCATACGCATGATTTGTCTTGCAGTCATCGTGCGGCTAATCTTATATGTATCGGGAAAAAGATAGCCTTCTATGGAATCCGCCTTTATATTCATAGATTCTAGAAAAGCTTTATCTTTTGCCAGTTCAAGAAATTCTTCTTTATTGATTAGATTAAAAGCACTCAAGCGTGTAGCAATTTCCTGTATGGATAAACCCTCAGGGATAGTGACACGATAGTACCTCATGTCACCGAGCAACAATTTATCAATCAGTTCTGAGGGAGTTATTGACGTATTAAATTCATATTCACCGGCACGAATGGAGCGCGTAGCTCCTTTCATAACGACCAAGCTATAAAATAAAACAGGGTGTTTGACCATATCCGCCTGATTCAGAATTTTGACAACCTCAGATAAGCTGGTTCC
>JAKQQL010000258.1:0-3178 GCA_029564175.1 Candidatus Cloacimonadota bacterium | reverse complement strand
TATCTGCAGAATTTAGAACCATCGTTGATTTGTTTTCCGCATTCAGGACAAAACATATTCGGCCTCCCGTTTTTATAGATTATTAACTCTGTTTATTTCTTTTATTCAATTTACGACAGCATCACAAATGGATGCAGAACTTTGAGGTATCATTTTTTCTATAACACATTCCGGACAAAACATTTTCAATTCTCCTCTGCGTTCTCTATCGTATGAGGAAACATGATACCTGAACCTAACTCCGTCCATTCTCCTATAAACGAAACGTGAGAATCTTTTGAGTATTTTAGCAAGTCGAAGTCAAATGATGGATATACATCGAAAAAATGTCCTGTTTTCACTTTGATTGTTATATACTTGCGATCCGTAAAGGCTGCTTTACCCACAGTAATAATTTTACCGCTCACAGCGTAGATTTTGTCTTTGTAATTCCGATTAAACAGTTCTTTTCGCTGGTCATGGGAGTACCTACCATCCTCCATTAAGCTTTCTCCTTCAAACAGGACATCAATAGCAGAACGGACATTCGGATACTGCGGACTCGGAGGTGGACTGGGAGAGGGGCTTGATGAAGGAACCGAAATAGTAACTTTGGTTTCGTCAGAGACTGTCCGCTTGACTCCGTCCGATCCACCAGAGGTGAATATAAAATATAATCCTGCTAATACACACAATAATAATATACCAAAACCAACCATTACCGGATTTGCTTGTATAAATGATAATTGGTCTAAATGTTTCTTTGGATTCGCCTGCGAGTTTGGCACCGATTTATTATTGATTATTCTTTCTTTCGGGATGACGCCTGCAAGGTGATGGCCGCAGTACCGGCAGAATTTTGAATTTTCGTTGATTTGTTTTCCACATTCTGGACAAAACATTTTTAATCTACACCATTAGACATTCAATATTTCTTATCTCAAGCCAATGTCATGCTCAGACTAATTTATTTGCCTTCTTCTCTCAATTCGTTAACTCCATCCATTTTTCATCGCTATCTTTTGTTTTTTGGGGTTTTGCAATAAGTTTAAGATCTCCACCATTTAATATGTAAGGCATTATTACAATATAGTCTGGTGCAGCATGACAACCGTCTGCTAGAGCAAAGAATATGATTTGGTCCTTAGCTATTTTAAATTTGATGAACTCCCACAACATAGAATTAGGATAGTAATTTTCATAATCAGTCTGTAGCTTACCGTGACCTGTCACGCGTTCAATAATTTTAATTTCTGAATTTTGCATTTTAGCAATGACGATCTCTGAAGGGTCTCCGTTTGCACCTTTCCATTGATAATGTCCTTGAAATATAACTTCTTTTGTTCCATCATCGTCTAAATCACTGTAATGGATTGAATTTTTATCTATCTCATATATTACGCCTTCTGGTTCATTTTCTTTACCCGTTTCAAAAATACCATTTTTTAGAGTAAATGTCGGCAAGTTATATCTTTCTCTCCACGTCTGACGGATATCGTCACTTACGGGCATAGTGATGTTTAATAAATCAATTGCATTACTATCATGTTTTTCAATCTCGTCAACAGAAGAACTCTGTGTAGGAGCAACAACCGTTTTAATCGGTGTGTTTTTATTGTCGCTTTCACTTTTTTTAATATACACATAAAATAATCCTGTAAAAAATAATAATAACAAGACTGATACAATCACGATAATAATTATTTTTACTATTGACGTAACCGGTTTTTCTTTTGGTGTTACGGTAGGTTTCTGCTCGGGTGTTACTTTTCTGTTTTTCATTGCGATAATATTTTTACAGATGGAACAGTATTCAGAGGATCCCTCAATTTTGTCTCCACAATTACGACAGGTTGTGTATTCAACTTTTGGGGATTGTTTATTTTCAGGAATATCTGAACTTGCTATTGAATTTGGAACGGGTTCATTTTCTTTAATGCTTATTTCTTTGGAAATATCGTTATCGATATTTTTACCGCAATGCTCACAGAACATTGAGTCATCAGGTATTGTTTTTCCGCATTCCGGACAAGTTAGAACTGGGGCTGATTTATCATTTTGAGTATTTATTCCATCTGGAATGTCACTTTCGATATTATTCCCGCAGTGTTCGCAGAATCTTGAATCATCATGTATTGCTTTTCCGCATTCCGGACAAAACATTATGGACAACTCCCTGTACCAACGTGTTCATGATATCCTTGCATTTGTGGATTATTTTCTAAGTAGTCTATCTTATTCATAACCATTTTTAGACATCAATTATTTTATTTGATGTATAAATAATACAAAAATATGAAATTATTGCAAGTCCATTGAAGGAAGGTATATCTAAACACCACTCCAGGCAGACCACTCTTGCCTTGTACAATGAACGAAATGTAGCAACTAATATTTATTGATGAGATGGATTAAATAATATTCTTTGCCTTAAATATTAATCTGTCGTTACCGGCCGTGATTCAAATTGATTTATGGCAAATAATAATTTATAAATCAAAAAACGATATTAAATAAACCCTAGGAGAACACTTTATGAACAAAACTGATTTGATCGAAGCAGTGGCAAAAGTTACATGTACGAAGAAAGAAGCAGCAGAGGCGGTAGATGCAACACTGGCAGCAATTACAAAGGCACTGAAGAAAGGTGATGCCGTTACACTGGTGGGATTTGGAACTTTTGGTGTTAAGAAAAGAAAAGCCCGCACAGGCAGGAATCCTCAGACAGGCAAAGCTTTAAAAATAGCTGCCAAGAAGGTTCCTGTATTTAAAGCAGGCAAAGCATTAAAAGACGCTGTTAAGTAGATCAGGAATTTATAAGTATCAGTTAAGCCGTTTCATTTTTTAGTGAGACGGCTTTTTTTATTTGAAAGATTCGTGTTTATAGCCAATCTCGTTTTCCATATCAGTCTGTATCTTTATCATGTCCAGTTTGTATCCAGCAAAAAATCCAGGAAACTTTCTTCAAACCTTAGAACAAAATTATGAATAAGAAATTTATAAAATCAAATCAAGATAAGGAGGATACAAATTTATGAAAAAGAAAGTCTATACGCGACCGGTTTCTGTAACGCTTCCGGAAGCAATGTTCGACCAGATCAAGGCGATTACCGACAAAGAAAACATCGGCATTTCGGATTACATCAGGGAAGCCATTCAAATGAGATTCAAATCAAACATAAAGGAGAAAGGATATGAA
>JAKQQL010000249.1:0-3082 GCA_029564175.1 Candidatus Cloacimonadota bacterium | reverse complement strand
TGCAATTGGTCTTTCAATTATGCTTTCCATAGGTTATGATAATTTCTACGAACTACTTGAAGGTTATCATGCAATGGATAATCATTTCAGAAACACATCATTTGATAAAAACATTCCGGTAATCATGGCTCTTCTTGGAATTTGGTATAATAATTTCTTTGGAGCTGAATCACATGCGATTCTTCCATATGATCAATACATGCATCGTTTTCCGGCATATTTTCAGCAGGGTGATATGGAGTCAAACGGCAAATACACTGACAGAGACGGTAAGAGAGTCGATTACAGTACCGGTCCGGTAATATGGGGTGAACCGGGAACAAACGGACAACATGCATTTTATCAGCTGATACATCAGGGAACAAAACTGATTCCTTGCGATTTCATAGGTTTTGCTGAAAGCCAGAATAAAATCGGTGATCATCACATAAAATTTATGAGTAATTTCTTTGCCCAGCCTCAGGCTCTTGCTTTTGGAAAAACTGCGGAAGAGCTCCGCAAAGAAGGTGAAAAAGAAGAACTGATTCCTCATAAGACTTTTGAAGGGAATAGACCTACAAACAGTATAATGGCAAAAAAACTTACTCCTAAAGTTCTAGGTAAACTCGTAGCTATGTATGAGCATAAAATATTTGTTCAGGGGATCATCTGGAATATTTTTTCATTTGATCAGTGGGGAGTACAGCTTGGAAAAGTACTTGCGCAGAAAATAATGCCTCAGCTGGAAAATGATTCAACAGCTCTTTCAAACGATTCATCAACAAATGGCTTGATAGAGTTTTATAGGAAGAATAAATAGTTTGCGCAGGAAGCGCAAACATTGCCCGCGAGAGGAGCTTTAGCTCCCAGCGGGATAACTCAAGCGTTTCTTCGGGGATTGAGGCGTAAAGTTGATTTATATGTGCATTCGGAGCGAACAGGATGTTCGCGAAGATAACGAATAATTTTATTGATATCAATAGCAAATTCGCACGGAGGCGGATACTGACGAGACGCTTTTTTGCAAACCTCCTGTTTGCGAGGGAAGCGTCTCGTATGTCGGCCTCGTTCCGACTTACCGCGAGGCGGACGAAGTCCGCAGCGGGAAAGCTCAAAATATGCCTCAGAGATGTGCGTGAAAGAACTATTTTATATTATTGCCTATTGTATTAAAACTTTATTGGAGAAAGATATGAATAAGTTTATTTCTGCTTTTTTGTCCGGACTTATTTTTTTTACATCAGCATGTACCGGCAAATATCTTTCAAAAGAGGATTATTCTGCAAGTGCTCAGAGTATGCGTGAAGGCAACCCTGCAATTGCGTTGGAAAACTATCCTTCTGGAGAAGCAAATTCATTTATTGTTGCCATGGAAAAAACTTATCTGAATCTTTTGTCCGGAAATTATGATGTTTCATTACTTTTTAAATATCGCAAGCAAATAGATAATCAAATAAAATACCAGATATCCCGCGAAGCAAAATCTTTCTTCTATTTACATACTCCTGAAGGATATTATGCATCAGAACATGAAATTATAATGATGCACATTCTTTTGTCATGGGGATTTTCTGGTCAAAAAAAATTTTCTGAAGCTGAAGTCGAAGCAAGAAAAGCAGCTACTTTGTTTTCCAAGGAACTAAACGACAAAGGTAAATTTGATGATCCATTGATTCGTATTATGCTTGCATATGTTTGGACTCTTTGCGGCAATTGGGATGAAGCTAGGGTAGATTTTCGAGCGGCTTATAAGCTAAATAAAACTCTTCTCTGGGCAAAAAAACTATCAGAATTGGATAAACAGCCTGAAAATCTTTTTTTCATTTTCGGAGGACCCGGTGTTGAACCTGAGTGGGACAAGACATCAAATGGTGAAGTAATTACTGGAATGAAAGGCCTCAGTTTCGAATCACAATCAAAACGAAGCGAGCTTATAATTTACGATGCATATCGGAAAAATATCCCGTTATTTATCAGTCCCGATTCATCTGCCTGGTATAAGCGACATATAGAGAGAAACAATGCTATACAGGAATTTGTACAGGATTTGCATTATGGGAAAAAGGTAACAACTCAGGGAACATTAAGTACTCTTCAAGTACTAGGAGCCGTATCTGCAGGTCTTATAGTGATAACTTCCGGATTAGCAATTGGAGCAGGTTTAATATATTTAGGAGTATTGGCTGAAAGCGGAGAAATAGCAGCAGTAGGTTGTCTACCTATAATTTCATGCTATAAGCTTGGAAAAGGAATAATGGTAGATGGTTATAATGATGCAACTCAAAAATATAATAAGAATGTAGATCCTTCTAATTATTATAGATTTGTTCGTTTTCTTCCGGAGTATATGTGGATAGGATGGACTAATAATAAAATCAATTATCCGATACAAATTAAAAAAAATAATGAAATAATTAAAGAAGTGGATTCTGAAGTTATCTTAACAGAAGACAAGAAAGCCATCACCAATTTATATTATGCGGATGTTGACCTGAAAGATTCAGATTCATTCAATAAAAATGATTCAAAACCATCTGTCAATCTTCTTCACAAGGCCATTATGAACAATAACAACCAAAGAGTTATTGATTTACTACAGAAGGGAGAGCTTAAAGAAAGACGAGATGAAAATGGTTTAACTCCGCTTCAATTAGCTTTTAATTTAAAAAATATTGAAGCATTTAAAATTCTTTTAAAGAACGGGGCTGATCCTTATACTGAATATGTAGATGGAGAGTCACTACTCAACAAAGCTGCAAGAAACATGAATCCTATCTATCTTTCTGCTCTGGTCGTAAACGGCATTGACTGTAATTCATATGATAGAAATGGAAAAACTCCCTTAATTTGTGCAGTTGAGGATTATTCTGAAGAATCTGTAAAGATACTTCTTAATTCTCATGCTTTAGTTAATCTTTCTTCTAAAAAAGATAAAAAAACACCGCTTCATTATGCTGTATTGCGAAATAACAAGGCTGTTGTTCTCCAACTTTTATCCTTTAATGCTGATGTCTCATTAAAAGATACGAATGGAATGACCCCGATTGATTATGCTGAAAAAAACGGATTTAAGGAATTATTAAATTTGATGCTTTATGCAAAA
>JAKQQL010000245.1:0-2812 GCA_029564175.1 Candidatus Cloacimonadota bacterium | reverse complement strand
AGTTGATCATCTCTGGACAGCACATGCAAACGGTTTTAATTATCTGGCTACGAACTGCAATGTAATTATTGCCGACGGATTAAAAGGAACAGAATACAGAGAAATTGAAATAAATCAAAAACATTGTAAAACCGCAAAGATCGCCAGTGCTATTGCGGATTCCGATATAGTCATTTCTCTTAATCATTTCAAGGGACATGAAATGACGGGTTTCGGCGGAGCGCTAAAAAATATCGGAATGGGCTCGGGTTCACGCGGAGGTAAGATGGAAATGCATTCTGCCTCAAAACCCAAAATTGAAAAAGATAAGTGTGTATCCTGCGGTGTTTGTGTGAAGAATTGTTCCCAGAAAGCTATATCGTTTGATTCAGCGAAAAAAGCTTCAATCAATTATGATTTATGTATCGGCTGCGGCCAGTGTGTTGCAGTGTGCATGTTTGATTCTGCCCAGGTCGTTTGGAATGAAGGAGCGGAAAACTGCACGGAAAAAATTTCAGAATATACTCTTGCTGTGTTAAAAGACAAACAGCATTTTCATGTAAATTTTATAATGAATGTTTCTCCGAATTGCGACTGCTGGGGTCATAATGATGTTGCGATAGTCCGTGATATCGGAATAGCAGCTTCAACAGATCCGGTCGCTCTTGACGTAGCTTGCGCCGATATGGTGAATTCTTCTGTTATGGCATCAGGTTCCGTTTTAGATAAAACAGGATATATTGAAGGGAAGGATAAATTTAATCATATTTATCCTAATACAAACTGGAAGTCGGGAATCAATCATGCAGTGGAAATAGGCATTGGAAATAAGGAATATGAACTTATAAAAATTTAACATTCTTTATTGACACAAAATGACCCCGAGTTAGCATGACCGCGAAATTTTAAACGGAAGAACTAGATATGAAAAAGTTTATTTTATTTATTTGTTTGTCAGTAATTACATTGAACAGTCTGATTGCCCAGACTCCGGAAGAGAATTCCGGAACTGCAGTAGTTACTTCGGATGATTCGCCAAAGGGATATTATAATCCTGAAACCGAATATTTTAATCTGAGCTATAATGCAAGAAGATATGGAAAATATATAATAACAGGGGTAACACCGCCAATAATTCTTCTTTTTGGAATTAAAGCATGGGACTGGGAAAATAACCATGATTTTTATTCAAAGGACGAAGGCTGGTTCGGTCAGGGAACGGATTTCGGCGGAGCGGACAAATGGGGTCATTTTTATGCTCATTATGTTACTCAAAGACTTCTATTTACTCTTTACGACCATTTAGATACTTCTCCCTCAGACCGCTGGGTTTACTCAATCGGAATGACCATGGGTGTCGGATTTCTTATTGAAGTAGGTGATGGTTTCTCCTCTCAGTACGGATTCTGCTTTCAGGATCTTGTAATGGATTATGCCGGTATTGCTCTCGGAGCCCTTTTGGATTATTCGCCGACTATGGATTCTTTTCTTGGTGTTACTGTAAGATATATCCCGACAAAAGCTTTCAGAGATGAAGATAAGGGTTTGAAAAGGACTCTGACTTTTGTAAATGATTACAGCGGATATATATATATGATGAATTTCAAGCTTGCAGGTTTTAAGCATATAGGATATGATATTCCTAATTTTATGAGATACATACAGCTTGATCTTGGATTTTACTCAAGAGATTATACTACTTATGATAGAAAAGCAGGGAATGATAATGATAAACGCCGCGGAATTTACGCAGGGGTGTCGATTAATTTCTCAGAAGTAGTTAAAGACATGTATTCTGATCATTCGAGTGTAGCCTGCAGGCTTTCTCAGGTTCCATTTAAATATTACTCGATTCCATCGGGTCCGGGACATTCATTTGGTTTGCCTAAATAAATTAAATTTTCGCAAGAAGAGATTTGCAGTTTTTATAATGTTGCTTCAAATCTCTTCTTTATCATTTCTTGGGAAAATATCAGCCGAAGAGGAAAAACAGTTTGTGCTGTGGACTTTTGCAGATATTCAGCCGCGTAATGATGATGAAAGAGAAGATTTTGAAATAACTGTTGATGATGTAATCAAAAATAAACTTCAGGTTGATGCTGCTGTGTGCGCAGGGGACATGGTTCAGCTTTCAAGTTCCCAGAACCATGATGATGAATGGAAGTGGTTTTATAGAACGATTGAGCCTCTTAAAATAAAAAACTTTTATGAAATGATCGGTAATCATGATGCCCGCAATATTCCATTGTATTTTAAGTATACGAAAAAGCCGATGCATTATGCCGTTCGTTTCGGTAATCTATTGATGATTCTTCTTTCTGATGAAAAAAATTCTTCCGGTACGGATATATCTGATAAAGCTTTTCTCTGGTGGAAAAAACTGGTTGAGGAAAATCAGTCAAATATAATAATCACGATAACTCATTCGCATCTTGGCGGAACCGGATTTTCATATAATTATCCCAGTTACCGTAATGTAGTTGATTCAGAAAGATTTACTGAAGTTCTGAAAAAACAGCGTGTTGATTACTGGTTATTCGGACACACACATGTACCTTCAACTTTAAAAGGAAAGAACCGAAAGATTAATTCTCTTGGAGGCACTCATTTTATAAACATTGCGGCAATCAGAGAAGATTATTTTCTCAGTTTTGCAGAATCAAAGTTTTTTTATTTTACACCAGGAAGCGACGTTCTTATAATTAAAACAAGAAATCATAGAAAGAATAAGTTTATGAGTTCGATTGAAATAAGAGAGAAAATGAAAACAGCTTTTGTTTATGACGGAAGCGGCCCGGAATTTATTGAATTCCGGGATAATGATAAATAATTT
>JAKQQL010000244.1:0-2512 GCA_029564175.1 Candidatus Cloacimonadota bacterium | reverse complement strand
TTTTTCTGAACCGATAAATCTGCGTTTTGAGTTATCAGCTTCGGTTATAAATATTTTAATTTCTGAATCTTTGGTGTAATCCTTGAAAATATCTCCCTTTTTGCTAAGCTGGGATTTCGGTACAAAGCCTTCCATTCCGCTCGATAGTCTGACTGAAAGACCTGAATTCGAAACGGATTCAATTACCGCGATTTCTGTCTTGGATGCGACATCGCAGTCCTTCCATGGATCTGATTCACCGTTTTCGAGTGATAGAGAAATCTTTTTTGCCGCTTCATCAATTTCTTCAATTGAGACATTAACTTTGTCTCCGATTGAAAGGATGTCTTCAACTTTGTTGACTTTTTTGGTATAAGAAAGTTTTGAAATATGAATGAATCCTTCAATACCTTCTGAAATTTCAGCAAAAGCTCCGTGTTTAATAATGTTGGATATCCTTGCAGGATATACTCCGCCTTTTTTAAAAGCGGATATTTTTTTCCATGGATTATCAAGTGCCTGTTTCAGGCTTGCTGAAATTTTACGGTTTTGCCAATCAACTGATAATATTTTTGCTGTAAAGAGATCACCTTCATGAAATGTGTCAATAGTTATAAATCTTGAAAATGAAAGTTCGCTTTTGGGAATCAATGCTTCGATGCCTCCGATGTCGATGAAAATTCCAAAATCCGCTTTTCTTGTAATTCTGCCGGATACTATTTTTCCCTCGGAAACTTCAGTTTTAAGTTTTTCAATTGCAAGTGATTGTTTTGCTTCAAGAAGACTTCTTCTTGAGACGATGATGTTTGAAGAAGTCAGTTCGATGATAAGGAAATAAAAACTTTTTCCTGTATAGACAGAATCAGTTTTCTTTATATCTATTTGCGAAAAAGGGCAGAAAGCGCTTTGTGAGCCGACAGATATTCTGTAACCGCCTTTTACTTCCGCATCAACAGTTCCGTAAACAGGTATTCCTTCTCTGAAAGCGATTGAAAAGAGTGAAGAACTCATGTATCCTTTCCCGATTTTTTGAGTCAGGAATATGCCTTTGGGTGATGTTTCTGCGATATAGAAATCAGCGGAATCTCCGGTTTTGTATGCATATCCGTCTTTAGTTTTGATTTCTGCAGTCATCAAAAATGCTTCGCTTTTACCATTGATATCAACTAAAGTAGTATCTGATGATATTGATGTTATAATGCCTTTTACTTTCTGTCCTGATGTTGTTTCATTGATTGTTGAAAATGAACTGTTGAATAATTCTGTGAACTCATTACTGTCTGAATGGTTTTTCCCGATCTGACTTGCTTTCATTTAATTTCCTTTCCCGGATAAGTCTGTTTGCATTTGGTGTTTCAAAGCAGTCTGATTTTCTTATTTGCTGTAACTTTGTCAAACATTAATAATGCATATTATTAATGTATTGAAAGAAAGCATTACTTTAATTGAAACTACAATTCAGTCATATTTTTGAATGTAATAATTTCTTGACTCTTCGTTTTTAGCTGTTAAAATTCATCAGTCGGCTGAAATGCAAAGATAATGATTAGGATACTCTTGAGAAAGGAGATTATTTCATGAATAAAACAGCTATTTTATTAATTTCATTTATTGCGTCAATTATGCTGCAGGCTCAATCTGCTCCGGCTGTTGATGTTTATACTATGCCAGGATGTTCAAGGTGCACACATGTAGTGAATTATTTGAAAAAAAATAATATCAAACATAATGAGTATTCGACTTCAAATAAAGATAACAGAACAAAAATGTGGTCATTATTGAAATCTCCGAAAAGCGGATTCAGTGGCGGTTCTGTGACTATGCCGGTTGTTCAGTTTAATGGAAAGTTGTATTATAATATTCCGAATCTTGCCGATTTTGAAGCTTCTATTCTTGCTGCGTCAAAGGGCGGAAAATCAGATGTAACTAAAAATGATGATAAGCCGGATAACGGGAATAAAGTTAATCAGAGTTTCAGAGATAATATTCTAACAAGGCATAATTTTTATAGAAAAAAACATTCTGCTCCTGATTTACAATGGAGTACAGAAATTGAAAGATATGCTCAGCAATGGGCGGATAAACTTGCTTCTGAAAATAGAATGTATCACCGGCAGCCCAATAAATACGGCGAGAATATTTATTGGATATCAGGCGGAGATTCAAATGGAATTGATGCTGTTGATGCGTGGTATTCAGAGATAAAAAAATATAATTTCAATAAACCGGGGTTTTCAATGGCAACAGGTCATTTTACCCAGGTTGTATGGAAAGGTTCTACCTTGATAGGGTGCGGTAAAGCCAAATCCAAAAACGGCGGCGTGTATGTAGTCTGCAATTACAGTGCTCCCGGTAATTATTCAGGCAAATTTAAAGAAAATGTTCTGCCCGCAGGTGGAGGTAATATTACTCCTTCTGAATCTCCTAAAAATGAACTTCCAACCGAAATTAATGTTTATGTTTCATCGAAGAGTGTTTCAAATCAGTTTTTCAACGGATCTTCGATGAAAGTTCTTCCTATAGCAAATAATTA
>JAKQQL010000237.1:0-1381 GCA_029564175.1 Candidatus Cloacimonadota bacterium | reverse complement strand
GATCTGTCTGAAACGCTCCACATATTTGTTTCAATAATAAAATCAATAAGATGACCCTGTGGTATTTCCTGATCTTTTATCTCCTTATTTGCTGTATTATCCCACACTTTTAATGATAATGATGGTTCTTTTAAAATAAATAGCAAATCTCCAAGTTTTTCTCCCTCCCACGAGTACCAGTCTCCGGTTAAACCAAAAAAAACATCTGGAATTAACCAGAATTTTTCTGGATCAGTAATCCTTTCAACATCCACGGGTTCTTCTTCTTCGGATGGAATTTCGCCTGCTTCAAACAGAGAATAACCCTGTTCTCCTAAAGGAAAGTTTCCAATATTAATCGGCTCCTGGATAAAAGAGGTAAGATCAAGATCATTTTCACCAAGGAATACAACATCACGTGGTGAAATAATGTTGACGGTTCCAGAAACCGGTAATAATACCAAAAGAATCAGTACTAATCCAACAATAAACGTTATTTTTTCTGCAATCATAAAATCATCCTGATAATTTTTTCGTATCAATTTCAACTATGAGTAATCTACTCACAAATGAAATGATTAGATTATTGATCCATTTAGGTATATCGGGGTACTTTTTTATCTGGTCTATTTTGAAAAATACAGAAAAAGAAAATAAAATCCAGGGCCAGAAAGGTCATTCGGGAGATAAAAGAAGCTAAGGCCATTCAGGAAAGTATTGACAAGAATAAGACTCTTCCAAAACGGTTCAGGATCAACAATCTTCTTGTGGAAGTGGACTATTCAATCCAGAAAAAACTGATGGAACTCTCTGAAGATGATGCTGCTAAGCTTCTTGAAGAAAAGTTCATTACTGGGAGAGAGGGATTCTTCTGCCTGAAATCGAGTAAGAATTTGACACTTACTGAAGCCCTTCTGACGTATCGGAAAAAGGACTCAATTGAGAAGATATTCAACTCTCTCAAAAATGAGATAGAGATCAAACCATTGCGAGTATGGACTGATAACAGTATTTACGGGGCGTTAATCATTGGGTTTATTGCACAGGTATTTGTCTCATTGATCCGATTCGAGATCCCGGAACTGAAGCATACGTCAACAAAATTCATCAAAACGGCACTATCGAATTTGACAGTTACGGTTGATTCGTGGGTGAGGAATACAAAAAGGTTCATTCATTCTAATTTTGATGCCATAAACACGATGATTTTGGATCATAATTGGGGGATTACATGAAGTTTTGATGGAAAAATCCCCAACTGTCAAATACAATTTCCCAATGAAATTATAGAAAAAGTGTTATCATGAAAGTGGGTGGACTCATTCACCATCTGAAGTTAAAGTGACAAACTTGGGCTACAAAGTCCGCCATGATAGAGTTCCCGCCAGATTCCCTGGCTGGT
>JAKQQL010000223.1:0-6663 GCA_029564175.1 Candidatus Cloacimonadota bacterium | reverse complement strand
ATTGAGAAGATTAATCCTTGCCCGTTTATACAATGGATCGTTCTCAAATATTTCAGCAATTGTCCTTTCAGTTCTTTGATAGACTTCCTCGTCTGCAGTCATTTCCTGTACAACTTCTGAATTCTGCAGCTCTTCTGCAATCTCAGTAAGAGATTCCCTATTATTGAGACGAGATAGAGCATGAATAAATGGCCGGTTTAGTGCAATCGCATTATTGAAAATATCCCAAGTATCATAACCTTCATGATCCAGAACTCTTACTAGATTATGAAGGTTACGCATGTCCGTCATAATAGGTGTGGCAGTTAAGAAAGTAACTGCTCCGGAATTCTTAACAATCTTATCAACTCCCTTGTGCTGCTGCGTTTCACTATTTCTTATTTTATGTGCCTCATCACATATTAACAAGTCAAAATGATAATTATTATCTTCTATTACTTTCAGTATTTCTGGATTTCTGACTTTCTCATAATTTAGAATTCCAAGTACACTTTGCCTTGATTTCGCAACATCATCTTTAATATCCTGAACTAATTCAGATACTCTATCATATTTCTTTAATATGAAGTTGAATTTGTCCTGAAGCTCCATTTTCCATTTATCCATCAGGGATTTTGTACAAATAACCAAAAGGCTTCTCAAGTCCCCGCGTGCTGCAAGCTCGAGCATGATATGTCCAGCTTCAATAGTCTTACCAAGTCCTACTCCATCAGCGATTAATACCCTCCTCAGGTCAGATTTCAAGAACTTAACTAAAGGTTTGTACTGATATGGTTTGAAGATTGTCCTTGACGCTTTTAAGCTGGAAATTGTATTTGCGGTGGTATTTCGAATTTTATGAAAAGTTGTAGCAATTGAAAAGTCACGATAGTCGAAAAATTCGTTATTAGCAATCAGGTCCCAAGGTGTATTAATTTTAACTTCAGGCTTGATCAGAGAATCCGATATTACCTCAAGACTTCCATCATCCCAGAGAACTTCATAATAGTTGTATCCTCCCTCTGATGAGACAAAACTTTCAATTCTTCCTCTTTTGCCCGAATATGATATTAATGAGACTCTCTGTCCAATTGAATACTTTACCATCTTGCCTTCCTTGAGGTTTGTCTTGCTTTGAAATAAACTCTTAATTTAGGCCAATTTTCTTAAATTTCTATGAAGCAAATTCAATTTATCCAGTAATGACAGATATAAGATAATTGTTACCTATGTAAAATCTCTGTAAATCTAATGGACATTATATCTTGAAGCTATAAGGAATTGGACTTGAAATTGATTTTCATTCTGCATCCCAAAAATAATCCATGATATTGTCTGAATTCATGTCTCCAGCCATCCATAGATTCTGAGATAAATCATCTTCCGTCAGGCATTCAATTTCGCTCAAGTCAGGTATATATTCACAATATAGTTCAGGTTTTTCAGCAGACATTATGCAATAGTAAATTACTTTCGATTTGAGAAGGATTTCTGTTAATTCGTATAAGATCAGCATATCCATTTCAAAAATTTTCCTCTCCAATTCATCACCATTCAAATTATTCCTTTCAAACCAATCTCTAAGGCCATAAATATTCCTTCTAATTTCTTTCCTTCTTTCCCATGGTGCACAAAATGATGCATAGGTACTTATGGCATAATTTAATGCAAACAATTCTCTGGAACTTAAATCCTCTCCGGCTCTTTGGAGAATAAAAAGCCACATTTGGAGAAGATTAAATTTATGGTAATTTGGATTTTCTTCGTCACAAGGAAAATATCCAAGGTTATTTATCTGCATTTCTAATTCATTCTGTAATTCAAAATTCAAGTCATCCACAGGATATGAGTATCCTTCAAAAAGGTCTTCAAAATCCTGGAGCGTATCATTCTCCCATATTAGTAAATCAACTTCATTGGGAATATAAATACCATCTCCCATACACATGCAGGAAGACAATAACTTGTTCGGTTCATCGGTTAAGACACTCTGATCAGACTGCTTAGAGGATTGATCGCAATTTTCATGCTTAATTTTATCCAGGTTTGTATCAAAATCTTTACTATTTAAAGTATCCTGATAATTATCCATTATCCATCTTTTTTAATTATGTTATTTTTACTTGCTTCAGTCAATTTACAGGGCACACGGTTGTTTTTATCCTGTAAAGATTGACCTTGCATCATGTTTATCCTGCAAAGGCCAAAAGGGAAGATCATCGGTTGAATAATCCTCATTACTTTCTTTTAACTCCTTTTCAATTTCCTGCCTTTTGTTGGCTGAAGATTGCTTCTTCTCATATTTTATTGTTATCTCAGAAGTGAATCTCCTTGTAGCGGTAAATTTATGCTCATCATTCTCCCATGTGATTGTGTAATACGACATGAAGCCATCTTCATCTGGATTGTTATTTAAAAAATCAAAAACAACGCCTTCCTCAATATTCTCTCTAACTATATCAATCCTTTCAATATAACGGTCAAGATGTTTTTTGAACCTTTCAAAGAGGTCAGTTGGCATTTCATAATAGTTATCATTATTGAACCCGTACACATATCCAGGTTCACAGTTTACCTGCTTACATCCGCTATTTTTGAAGATTAAGGTGTATTTAATTCGGTTATAAATATTCGAATCTTCCCATGTTATGCCGGTAAATGACTCATTAGGATATTGTTTGGAAAGATCCACTAAATCATCATGAAGTGAATATCCCCTTGAGCAATATTTAAATACTCCTTTATCAATCTCCATTAGGCTTTTAGCCCATTTCTGAGAAAATGTGCTTCCAGAAAATATTATCGTTGGATTTGTACATAACAGATTTGTTCTCACGTCGTATCCCATGGCTTCAGTTATTTGAAGAATTTTTTTTAATATTTTGTTTGAGGTACTGTTTTAGCCAAGTTCCAAGTTTAATGAAATCTGCATCTGCTTTCGCCTTTATAAATGCATAGAATTCATGGTCTAATGTCAGATTCACCCTTTTTACATCATTTATAATCTTTTTCATGTTTTTATTTATCAATAGAAATTATTTTTTGCCAAACGTCACTTGCCGTTTACAATAAATACAGAGCGAAATAGAAAAAGAATGATTTTCTCAAAAATATTATTTAGCAGGATTAGGTTTTTTTGTTCTTACGGAGTAATCTGTTATATGATTTATATAGCTCTTTCAACTCAGGAGTAAGATTACGGTCAATCATCTTTTCACTTACACCAAGAAATTCTGCTATCTTGGGGATTATTATTTTACTACCAGTTTTCAGATGTTGTATGGCATTATAAATCATTTCCTTCTTGATTGTTTTCTTCTCAGCCTTGTATTCATTACAGGCTATTTTGTGTTTTTCTTTTTGACTGTCTCCTTTGTATTTCCGGCTAAAGAAGACGTACTGATTTGAAATACCGTTTTTGTTCTGACGCAAAACCTTGCTGAAATCAAGTTTTCCCCTCAGGAAACTATAATAGTTATATCTGACGATATCATTACATTCCTTTACGCTAAGAGGTTCCTCGCTGTATTTCTCATTGATGGACAATATCTCCTGCAGGATCCTTTCACATGAAGCAAATGGATTGTTGAAGATTAGCTTCATAGAGAGGCATCCAAGCGTTTTGTTCCTGTTTCCAGTTTTGATCTTAAATGTCCTGCCAAGTCTTATCTGGCAAACAGGTAAGCCACCTGCAACAAAATAGGTTTGCTTGTCTTCATTGAAATATGCTTCATCAATTCTTGTTGAATAATCAAGATGATTCCGAGAATTGTCTTCCTGAAAAATGGGGACAATAGCACACATTATATTTTTATATCTTGTACTATTAAAGATTAAATCTGCATATGTCCCTTTTTTAATTAAAGAAGAAATACTAAAGTCAGAAAGAGGAAGTGTATTAGTGTCCCTTTTTATAGTTGAGGAACTAGGAATAGGTAGACTGTCCCTTTTTTCTGGATTAGAATTGTCCGTAAAAAGGGGATGAGAGTTAGTATACGTATTGTTGTCCCTTCCTTCGGCATAAAACATGTCCCTTTCTTCCGAATTTGTTTTTAGACTTAATTGAGCAGATGTCCCTATTTTTAGAGAGTATTTACTTGAAAGCGGATTATGGTAATACTTATCATCAAACGGTAAAAAACAGAACCTAGCAATATTGCTGCACCTTTTATCACATTTGATATTATAGGTTTTTGAGTAATAATCAGAGATTTCACCATAATACTGATCATGCTCTTTCACATCCTCAATCGATGTGTATATGCAGACCTTATAACCATGATTTGGTGAACTGAAGGATAAATATGTGAACCTGTCATTATTTATATACCTTATTTTGTTTTCAATATCGGGATTATCTTTCCTGTCAAGGTCAAGCATGATTACCCCGCTGTGATATCTGACATTATCGTTGGTCTTTCTGCCTGGTTCAACCTGGCCGCTTGCAATAATAATCGGTAATTGTTCTTTAGTAATTCTTCCGGATTTAAAGCCTTCAAAGGATTCTCTTGTTGTTCCTGAGGTCAGCAGCTGAGGTAATTCCCATATCAGAAAATATGAAGGCTGGTAACTCTCTTTGTTCGGGTAATATGTGAATATCATTCATCTGACGGTTTAATAAACGTTATTTTCCCTGGCAGTTTTAGAGAAGGGAGACCTCAAACCGCCAGGTAAATTGGCCTCCCCATTAGACATATACTATATTGTACCATATATAAATACTCAAAAATTTTGCAAAAGCATGTTCACATACTCATGTGGATTACTATTTCTTATAGACCTGGATCTTGCTATTTAAAATTCATGACAGATCATTCAGTCATGAAATATCGTTGAACAATGAACTCAGTTCAAGATTAAAGACCGAGATGACCTTTATGAGGTTTTTAAGAGTGTAGTTAATATCACCTGCTTCAATATTTTGTATTGTTCTGTAGCTGACATCGCTCTCAGAAGCAAGATCCTTTTGCGTCATTCCGTAACAGAACCTTGCTGTTTTTACAAACGAAGCTATCAGTTTTAATTGATTATAGCTTTCATCGCTTTTAAACTTTCGGCTATTCTTCTTCACCTGTATCAATAATTTTATATATAAATACAGGCGAAAAAAATTGTGCCCGAAAGTTTACCATAACCCTTGTAAAGAGTTCGCTATCCGCTCCCGAAAATGACTTTATTGGGTAGAATTTTGCTTTAAAATATCCCAGGTTCCATAAAAAAACACTAATCCGGCCTACTTTTCTGGTGAAAAACCAAAAAAAGGTACCACCAAAAGTATTTCAAGCAACAGATTTTAAAATAGAGTTAGTTTTCTGGCTATTTTTGCAGCTAAAACAGAAGTACAAGTTTATACGGAATATTTTGCTGGAAATAATCACTCGGCTAAAATTCATGTTTGACCCACTAGAACTCAGGAAGTATTTGTAACCATTTTTGACACTCGTCATTATCTTTAACAAAGGCTAAAAAACAAGCAGTATTATCTTTATACTTATTATGGAATTCATTAGCATAATCAAGTATATTGTTCGAACTGGCATGGTTGAGAATAGGATCTTTTACTAATCCTATTAAAGCATTTCCCCTTTCGGCTAATAAATATAATACCAGAAATGGTGAGCTTTTTGCTTCACTTTTCAATCCATAAATCTCGTTGGTATCCTCCCTGATTAATAATAATACCTGATTTCCCATAAAGTCTTTGACCCATTTTCCATCATAATCTGTATCCTCTTTAAGAAATCTTATTTCCCAATTATTTCGGATAAACTCTTGATAGGTAGTATTAGTGAATATATCGTAAAACTCAGTCATAATTATTTATTGTTCTAATAAGCTATTTTTAATCCGTGAATATTATTTTACAATCATTATCATTTTTATAGTCTCTCATTAGGGAATCTTTTGTAAACGCATAAAATAAACGATGTTATTTCATATTAGAGCTGCAATCAACAGTTCACTTCCTCCGTGGAGATCTGTTTTTGTTCTGGATCCTATCTGGATTGATTAACCAGTTCATCAAATCGCTTGAATCTGGATTGTGACAGGGATTTCTTGATTATTTTTTCCGGGTCAATTGTAGTTGTTAATTCTGGAATTATGAGGCATCGAATGTAGCTGTAATAAATATTTGCCATAACGTTAATATTTTAATAAAAATTATTTCTCTCAATCCACATAAAACATGTCCCATCCATATCTCTGAAACCTATATTCAAAGTCGTCTTCGTATGGTTCACTTTCCAGAGAATCTTCAATTTGAAAATAGAACACTTCCATATCTCTATGATGTTCTTCTTCAACGGCTCTAAACTCGTTAATGACTTTCTCATTTAGGTTTTCCTCAGTGCTATATTCATAAGTCACATCCATTCCTGGTTCCCAATACATATAGGCAGCTGTCATAATTTGTAAAACATCCCATAAGTGTTTTATGGAGATTTTCGGTTTCGTATTACCTGAAGATTCATTCATTATGTTGATGATAGAATCAGTTAGTGTATAAATCCAATAATCATTTGGACCGTTAGCTGTCCAATAGTAAGCATTCGGCCTGCTACATGTTGACAGAGGCCTGACCATAGACTATCTTGCCACGGTTAGGATTCAATACAACTTTCTTAGAGTTCTTTGATATTCTGTTAAAAGTAGATGGAGTGCTCAACTTTTTCCAACAATCTC
>JAKQQL010000215.1:0-66238 GCA_029564175.1 Candidatus Cloacimonadota bacterium | reverse complement strand
AAAAAGATCTTGACAAATAGACTAAAGAAAATTTAAATTGTAATCAAAGTCAATATAGAAGTGAAATATAAGAAAAAAAATCTTGTATTACTTTGAAAACAAAGGGTTGGAACTTTACACCAACATTTGGGACTTAACTTCCAGTTCAGTGATTTTATTAAGTATTTAAAAAAAAACTTGTAAAAAAAGCTAAACTTTTTATCATTGACTTAATTATAGAATTCAGGTGGTCAAATGAAAAAGAAATTACAGATTATACTTCTCATAATACTTTGCCTTTTTAGTTTTTCATGTAAAAGTAAAGACAAAGAAAATAGTAAAAAATCTATTGTTTTTTCTTTTAAGCCTTATGCTTTGGTCATGAAAGATTATGGTACAGTGAACTATAAGGTTGATATTCTTTTTGAAAGCCAAAGAGATATTAAAAGAAATACTTTATCTGCAAGACAGTTAAAAAAAATAAAAAAAGCTGACTTAGTTGTCTTAAATGGTTATTTTGAAGATAAATTTGCTGAGCAGTTACTTCCCTATCAATCAAAAATAGTATATGTTTCTAATTTGATTAATCAGGTAAAATTGAGTAAAGATAAGCAACATCCATGGTATTGGCTGAACCTTGACTTATATATGGATTATGTAAGAGGTCTTAATTCACATCTTGGCAGAATCAATCCATACTATCATGAACTGCATAATCAAAAAACCCTTGAGCTGATCGAAAAGGATCAACAATTTCTTTCAAACATGGTAAGAAAAAAAGTATCCTATAAGGCTCAGTTTGAAAATGACTTAAATTACTTAGCTGAATATTTCAATGACCATCAGTTGTTTAATCATCAGATAAAAGAAAAAAAAGTGAAAACGGTTGGTATATCTGATCATGGAGACATACAGGTTGATTTATGGGGGGATCAGTCATATACAGATATGTTTGATTATTATCATCAGCTTTATCAAAAATTATTTACACAAGCAGAATAGAGGGGAATAATGGAAAAAATAATCGGAAAAACTGAAATTAAAATTAATGGTCAGGGAACATCTGTTTCAATTATCAAGCTCTATCCTTTTGTCGATGAAGAAAATCCTATAACTAAAGACTATATTTTAGAAATACTTAGATCAAATAATATTGTATTTGGTATTGATGAAAAAGTGATTAATTATTATGTAAACAGAGCGATAAAATATAATAAGACATACAGTGATATCATTATTGCCAATTGCAAAATGCCTCAAAAAAAAGGTAGCAAAACCCTTCAGTTTACTAAAGCACCATACAAATTTGACGATTTAAGCACATGGTCTTTTTTTGAAAGAATGGTCTTAGAAAACCATGAAACGATTGATGCTCTCCCCTATCCCTTAGTATTTCATAAAAAAGATGATGTAATCTTAAATCTTTTGCCTGTAATTGATAATATTAATGGAAAAAGTGTTTTGGGCGAGGAGATCATTGCCGGTAGATTTACCTCTAATGATTTTTTTGCAGGAGAGAATGTTCGTTTTGATGAATCTAAAAATGCTTATATTGCAGGTGTTAGCGGATACTTATTATTAAAAGATACAAATATTTCAATCATTAATCCATTTCAGATTAGTAACGATAAAATGGAGTTAAAATACTATAATTTCGATAAAACAAGCGCTGATTACCCAAGTTATGAAGACATTGATATATTTCTCACAAAACATAAGATAAATCGTAAATATCTTCAAACCAGTGATTTATCGAAAGTTGAAAAAAACAAAATCATCACAATTGCTCACGGAATCTACCCTGGAGAAAGCAAAGATGCTGAAATCCAGTTATTTTTTGAATCCAGTAAACGCCAAGTCGAGCATGATGAGAAAGAAAAAATTGATTTTAGAGAAATTCTGTCATTTAGCGATGTAAAAGAAAATGAAATTCTTGCTGTAAAAAAAATGCCTGTAAAAGGATTACCAGGAGAAGATTTGTTTTCAAATGTCCTTCAATCTCGTTTACCGAAAGATGTTGTTTTGAAATGTGGATTGAATACCTATAAAGAAGAGACAAACACTGAAATGAAGATTATCAGCCGTTCAGATGGGATAGTCGAATATAAAAACAGTATCATCAGTATATTTCCACAATTACGTTTTAACAGTAACATCGACTATAGCACTGGTAATATTCATGCGAAAGTAAACATTCATATCAATGGCAGTGTATTAACCGGATTCAAAGTCCAATCAGAGAAAAATATTTTTATTAATGGTTCTATTGAAGACAACTGTATTATCGAGGCGGGTGGCGATATATACATTCAAAACGGAGCAAGTGGTAATAATACAACTATCAGTGCCGGAGGTAATCTTTCCATCAAATTTGTTGAAGGTTGCAAGCTGAATGTCAAAGGGAATATCAATGTTCAACGCTTTATTTTAGGTTCTGAAGTAGAATGTGGTGACTCAGTATTTGTAATGGGAGCGGGTATCAATCTAAACGAAAAAGGGGCTATCATTGACTGTGATATAAAGGTCAAAAATAGCTTGATGTGCCCAACAATTGGTAACGACTCAGGTACTCGAACCAATATACAATTTGGTTTTGATGCTCAGCTCAACAATAAAATTGATAATTTGCAACAAACAATCGATAAACTTAAAGAACAAATAGAAGAAATTAATGAAAGATTTGAAGTCGATGTTACTTCTCCAACTGTTTATACAGTCATAAAAAACTTTGCTAAATCAGTTAAAGATGATATTATTGCTGCGATTCAGGAAAAAAATAAATTGGACAGCAAGATGAGTTTGATGCAAAAAATGCTCGACAAAGAGCTTGAAGTAAAACATAATTTACTTGAAAATGCTAAAGTACAAATCACCAAGAGACTATTTCCTCCATTAAATCTGGAATGTGATGGAACAAATAAAGTTATTGATACAATCCAACCTCCATCAGTATTTTATCTGGATTTGGAAACTCACTGGATAGAAAGAGGCAAATATTTTGGATCAAGTTGATTTAAAGAGGCCTTCTGATGATAATTTTAAAGAGGATATATGAATAAACTATTATTCCATATTTGTTGCGCACCCTGTTTTATTGCGCCCTGGAGCCATTTAAAAGACCAATACCAGATAAGTGGTCTTTGGTTTAACCATAATATACACCCTGCTCAAGAATACATTAAAAGGCGTGATACACTTAAGAAATTCTGTGAACAGGAAGATATTACCTTGATACTGAAAGATGAATATAATTTAGACAGTTTCCTGAGAAATGCTGTTTTCAGAGAAGAGAACCGGTGTTTATCCTGTTATTATGAAAGATTAAGATATACGGCATTAATTGCAAAAAAAGGACATTTTGATGCTTTTACAACTACATTATTATATTCAAAATTTCAAAAACATGAACTCATCAGAGAAATAGCAGATAATATTGCCAGAGAAATCGATATCCCTTTCTTTTACCAGGATTTAAGAGAATACTGGAAAGAAGGTATTACTCTCTCTAAAGAAAAGGAAATGTACCGTCAGCAGTATTGTGGTTGCATATACAGTGAAAAGGACAGATACTGGCAAACACAACAGATTAAAGGACATACAGATAAATGAAAAAGTTATTCATCACTATTTCTTTTCTTTTCTTGATTTCTGTGATGATTTCTGCGGAAGAAACTCAAGCAGAAAACATTCAAAATAGTCAGTTTTCAGGGAAGAATCCCACATATGCAAGCACATTATCATTCATTTGTCCTGGCGGAGGTCAGATTTATAACAACAGTTATATCAAAGCAGGGACAGTCATTTTAGCTGATGCCTATTTTATTGGTATGGCTGTTTATAATGAAGATAAACGGCAGGAAACAAGAAAAAAAATGCTGCTTGCCGATAATGAAGTAATTAAAGAATACTACAGAAACAGAATGAATGATTATTACGAAAAACGTCAGAGTGATTACTGGTGGATCGGTATTACAACCTTTTTATCCATGGCAGATGCCTATGTTGATGCCCATTTGTATAATTTTGAAAAAAAAAAAAAGGAAGTTGAACTTAGATTTTCTGATGCAAAATTAAGCTTGACATACCGGTTTTAATTGTGTAGTATTTAAAAAGAGTAAGAATATTCGTAGGTATTTCAGGTCGTTTACTACGACTTGCTAAAGAAAAGGGGGAGTCAATGAACCTTGAAGAAAAGAAAAATAAGGCTAATCAGTTACGAAAAGACAAGAAATATGAACAGGCAGCTGAACTATACTCAGCAATTATCAATGAAAGCAGTAAAAATACCTCACAATGGGATGAATGGGGTTTGGCTTATTGTTATTATAAAATGAAAAAGTATGCAGAATCGCTTGAATTATGCCAAAAAATTCATCAGGAAGATGCCTCATTTGAAACTGTTAACTCACTCTTAGCCTGGAACTTATACTACTTATATGTGAAACCTGCTGAACCGTCCCAGGAAAAGAAGTTTTTTAATGCAATAAATGATATTCTTTCTTTACTTGAACAGGAAGATGAATATTCTCCTTATGTTTTGACTATTTTTAAAGGAATAGATTACCTCAATAAGCAAGTACCTGTCAGTTATGAAAAAATCATTAATTTTCTGCTTATGCTACAGCCTGATTTACTAGAAGATAAAAAGACAAAATATAAAGATAAACGGGGAGTCAGTATTGAAATCCCCTCACAAAAAGAAAAATACTACACTAACCTTATCAAAGCATTAAGACATACCAACAGACCTGAAAAAGCCATCGAAGAATGTGATAAAGCGTTAAATACTATTTCTGAACCCAGTATTAAAACAAAAAGCTGGATTTTAAGAAATAAAGCCCTTGCTTATGCTGACCAGAAAAAATATCAGGAAGCACTTAATATTCTTGTTACATTAGGTGATGACTGGTCTGTTCTGCTGGATATAGCTGAAATTTATGAAAGTGAGTTTAACCATAAACAGGCTTTAAATTATGCCATCAAAAGTGCTTTAATCAAGACTGATCCTTCTTTGAAAGTGAAATGTTTTTTACTTATTGTCAAATTGTTAAAAGCATTAAAACATACAGAATTAATACCTCAGCATTTAAATCTGATACAGCTGATTTATAACCGACATAAGTGGAAAATTAACGATGAAATGAAGCTTCTGATGAAAGAATACGATATTAAAAAGACAAAACATGATACAATTGAATCAGCTTACGAGAGCCTGATTCAAACATGGACAAAATATCAGTATAAAACTCAGGAACGTTATTCAGGAATTATATGCCGTATTTTTCCGCTAAACCACTATGGATTTATCAATAGTAATGATAAAAACTATTTCTTTAATCAAAGAGAATTTAAAGCCGATAAGCAGTATTTTAAGGTGGGTACCAGAGTCTGTTTTAATCTGGCGGATGCTTTTGATACCAAGAAAAAGATTGCCGTCAAAAATGCCATCAATATAACACTTGAACAAAATGATTAAAAAATTTTTGTAACACTTTTGAGAACAAATGGTTATTTCTGTATATACAGAATCTCCCCTTCTGATTCTGTTCATATAACCTCCTCAAAACCCATTGGCGCACCATCAGCGGTGCGCTCTTTTAGTATGGCATAACAGTTGCATTCATTAGATAATAAGAATATAAAATCATTAAATATTTCTGATAAATTGACGGGAGGAAGAATGAACAGGAAATATTTTCTGTTAATCATACTGGGTTTAATCAGTTTAAACTTTCTATTTTCACAGGATTGGATTAATTATAACACTCAAAACACTTCATTTCCTACAAATCCATACCGGGTGATTGAAACAGACATTCAAGGTAATAAATGGATTGGGACTCAGTTTAAGGGTGTCTATAAGTATGACGGTACAAATTGGGAAATATACAACACTCAAAATTCTCTCATTCCTTCCAATCAGATAAATGACCTTAAAACTGATATTCATAATAATATATGGATTTGTACATCAAATGGAGGTCTGGCTGTACTATCTGAAAACCAGGTCTGGACAATCTATAATAAAAATAACTCAGACTTACCTGTTAACGATATTAATACTGTTTGCTTTGACAATTTTGACAATAAATGGATTGGCACAAAAAATGGTTTGGTACTTTTAGATGCAGATGATAACTGGTATATTTTTAATTCTCAAAACACGCCTATTATTGATAATGATATTCTTTCAATAGCTATTGAAAAAGTTGGAGACCAATATATTAAATGGATTGGTACTGCTAATTCCCTTTACCGTTATGATGATTGGAATAATCAGTGGACAAGATACAGTACCTCTAATTCAAGTCTGACTGGAAACACAATCACTTCTATTCATATTGACAACAAAAAGAATAAGTGGCTGGCTGTTTACAATAGAAATACAAACAGTGGTGGAGGATTGGTAAAAATTGACTCTATGTTAGTCTGGACAACATATACGACTCAAAACAGCAATATCCCCTCTAATTACATCTATGATATTGATACGGATACGAATGATCCATTATTACCTGTTTGGGTTGCCAGTGATAATGGAATTGCTAAATTATCTGGCACCTCATGGACACTTTATAACATGGAGAATACTCAGGGATTGATTACCAGTAATCAAATCTACAGTATCAAAATCCAGGGTCTGTACAAATGGATTGGAACAGAAAAAATGATGGTCAGACTTACAGGAACTTCATGGGTCAGTTTTAGTTTTATGAACTCAGGGATTCCCTCTAACAAAGTCAATACTATTTTAAGCAAAAAAATAAATAACCGTTATGTACGCTGGATTGGTACTTCTATGGGCTTGTCTTACTTTGATGGCGATAACTGGACAGTTTATCATGTCGCGAATTCTTTATTACCTTCTAACAATATAAGTGCTTTAACCTTAGATAATTATGGGAATTTATGGATTGGTACAAAGCCATATCAAAACGTAGGTGGAGGATTAGCACGTTTTAACATAAATGATGATTCATGGACTGTTTATAATACGATTAACTCTGAATTACCTTCAAACACTGTTACCTCATTACTAACTGATAAGAATCAAAATATCTGGATAGGAACTGAAGGGGGTGGCCTTGTTAAGATCAGTAATCAGTCAGAATGGACTCTTTACAACGAAAATAACTCATCTTTATCTTCTAATGTGATCATCGATATCAATTATGATAATCTGGATAAAATATGGATAGCCACTGATTATGGAATATCCATTTTAAATACATTGATTAATACGTGGACAGTTTATAATAAATTTAACTCACCTTTACCTGGAAATCTCATAAAAAGAATTAATTTCTCACCTGATTATCAGCAGGTTTGGATTTCTAGTAACAGTGGACTGATAAAAAAACAAGAAAGTAATTGGTTAGTTTATACAACCGAGAACTCACAACTACCAGTCAATAATATAAATGATGCCAAAGCTGATAGTTCAGGATTCATTTGGATTGCAACAGCGAATGGTTTGATTAAAACGGATGAATTCAACTGGCAGATTTACAATACTTCTAACAGTAGTCTGACAGATAATAATATTCAAATGATTGTTTTGGAATATCTCAATAAAAATACAACAGATAAATTTCTTGCAAGTAATAATCAGGGATTGTTTGTGTTTAAAGGTGGTAATGCGTTACTAAATAAAGGACTTTATCTAAATATTCTTCAACACCCCTTTTTAACAGATATACTCCATATTTATGCTTATACTAATAGAATAAATGCTGACAGTGTAAGTCTTTCAATCAATAATCAAAAAGCAGAATTAACACAAATAAGTTCACAGCAATGGTATCACCAGTACAATGTTAGCGAATCAACTTCATTAACAATGAAATTCAGAGCAATAGGCATAGGTATAGATACAACTCTGACAAAAACCATGTCTGTAAATATTCTTAGAAATACGAATCAAACAGCTTATTCTCATGATAATCAATTTAAACTCATGGCACTTGAACCAATTGATCAAAATATACTCATACAAAAATCAGATACGTTTTACGAATTATTCTATTCTAAATCACATTTAACCCATTATAGAATTCAAATTAGCAATAATGCTGATTATGATATCTCTGTTTTCTCCGAAAACCATTGGGTAGAAATCGATGGAAAACAACTAAACAATCATTCTTTTCTTAATCCAACTCTTATTCAGTTAAAAAAGAAAACGATTCAGCTACCTTTCATTTCTTCAAGTAACTATCCTAATCCTTTTAATCCAAGTACTCTGATAAAAGTAAATATAGACTCTCCTAAAAAAAATGCATTCGTTAAAGTAACTATATATAATCTCAGAGGACAGTTTGTTAAGGAATTATACAATCAAGAAACGAAGGAAAAAAGTTTTCTGTTAGAATGGAATGGTAAAGATAAAAATGATAAACCAGTCAGCTCAGGTATTTATTTTTATACGGTTCAATACAATCATATTAAATCAACAAACAAAATGCTGTTGTTAAAGTAATGGGGGAAACATGAAACATATATACATTCTTCTGTGTGTAGCAAGCCTCTTTTTTACTGCTTGCGAGAAAAAAGATGAACAGACAAGTATTAGCGGATTGAGTTCTGATTATGTATTAAAATTAGGATGGAATCAATACCTTAAAGGGAATTATGACTCTGCTCTCCCCTATTTTTTAGAGTTAACAACCCGACCTAATGCATATTTAAAAGGTTATCATGCCCTGGGTTGGACATATTTCAGATTAAAAAAAATAGTCAATTCAGATTTACAATTTAACCAGTTTTTTGAAACTGATTCACTTCAAACGATGACTCCTTCTGATTCTCTTTATCAGGATGTAAAAGCCGGACAGTCATTCATTGCTTATCTGGAAAGCAATTACAATGAAAGCTTATCACTATCAGGGCAAATTCCAAATAGCTGGCAATTTAGCAGAGACTTTAGCTTGAATTACTCAGATATTATGGTTTTAAAAGCGATTTGTTATTATAATTTACAACAATACTCTCAGAGTCTTGCTATCGTTAAGGAGCTTGATCCTGAATATTCTGTTGATTTAACTTTTATTGAGGGGATTATACAGCTTGGTAACAAGATTGAGCAGTTAAAGGCTATTTATCACTTTGATTTTTAGGGTTATCTGTCTTATCAGGTTTTGAACGGGGATGTAATTTTTTATACACTTTTTTTAAGTTTGATACAGCGACATGAGTGTAAATCTCTGTTGTTGAAATGGATTCATGCCCTAGCATTTCCTGAATTGCTCTGATATCAGCTCCATTTTCCATAAGATGAGTAGCAAAAGTATGCCTCAATGTATGTGTAGAACAACTGGAGTCTTTTGAAGTTTGCCTAAAATACATTTTCAAAATTTTATAAATCTCAGTATAAGTCAAAGCAATACCGCTTTTCGATACAAACAAATGATTATTTTGTGGTCTGAAGTGATTTCTTACCGACAGATACTGATCAATAGCCAAAATGGCATCATCAGAGACTGGAATAACTCTTTGTTTATTGCCTTTTCCTGTAACAACTACTTTTTTTTGAGTCAATTGGATATCATTTAGTAATAAATTACATAATTCACTTGCACGCAATCCACTGGAATAGAATAACTTAATTATTGCAATGTTTCGAGATCCAAAAGGAGTTGTCTGGTTTGGTATTTCACATAATTTTGATAACTCTTCTGATGTTAGAGATATAGGAAGTTTTTTACTATATTTTGGAGAATGTATTGTTTTGGCCGGATTAATCTGAATATAGTCTTCCATGTACAGATATTTAAAAAATTCTCTAATTGAGGTTATTTTTCTTTCAAGAGAGCGGTTAGATATATGTTGATTAGATAATTCAATCATATAGTCCTGAATCATAGATTTGTCAATCTCTTTTAGAATAATTTTGTATCCTTCAAATCTTGAAATCAAGTATTCCTGAAACTGATACAAATCAGATTCATAAGCAATTAAAGTATTATCAGAGAAGTTTTTTGCTTTTTCATACTGGATAAATTTACTGATAAAATCATGAAATGGTATCATTTACCAGTATTTTCCTGATTTATACTTTCCTGTATTCTGCGATTTTTTCTTTTGTTGTTCTTTTTCTTTTTCTTCAATTGCTTTTAATATACTCTGAGCTTCTATTTGTTCCTGAGTATTTTCTTCCTTTTTGTCTTGTTTCTCTTGTTTTTGTTGGTCTTGATCTTGATTTTGGTTTTTGTTTTCTTGTTGTTGAATCAGTAACCTTTTTGCAAGCTCGTAATTTTTTCTGGTATCTTCCTGATTATTTTTTTTAACGAGTGATTTCTTGTAAGCATCAATTGCTTTTTGATAATCTTTATTTAGAAAATGGATATTACCGATGTTGTGATGTATTTTTGATTCTAGTTCTGGATTTTTGTTATGTAATGCAATTTCATATTCTTTCAATGCTTCCTGGTACTTTCCATTTTTATAGAGTGAGTTACCCAGATTATAATGTAAATTATCCTTATCAGGATAATCAATTGAGTTTTTTTCAAAACTTTTTTGTGCATTATTAAAATCGTTCTTTTTATATTGATGATTACCAATCATATTTCTGTAAACTTTTTTAAAATTGATATCAATGGCATTCAATGTGATAGTGAATAGGATCAGGAGACAAATAAGACTTAATTTCTTCATAAATCAATCCTTTGATGATCTTGATGGTTTGTCTATATTAACTTTGTTAAATCTGTTTTCATAAGTAACAAGTGCTTCAATAATGATTAATATCAAGGCAATTATAACAAAATAATGATATTGTTCTTTAAATTTAAAATATTGTTTACTACTGATTTTATTTTTTTCTTTTCCAGTTATTTGATTAAGAATATCATATATTTCAGAATTTTGTGGTGTAATCGGGTAAAATTTCCCATTAGCATTTGAAGAAATAGCAGAAAGTGTTTCTACATCCATTTTTGATAATACGATATTACCTTGGTCATCTTTTGCATATTCAACCTGTCCATATGAATTAATCATTTCAATTGGACTGCCATCAATTGAGCCAACGCCAATACTAAAAATATTAATATTTTGTTTGGCAATTCTTGAAGCCATTTTTATCCCATCAGCTTCTAAGTCTTCCCCATCGCTAATTAAAATGATAATTTTACTTTTCGATTCTTTTAAAAACATTTTTTCAGCTTTTTCGAGGGCAGAGCCTATATTCGTGCCATAAGCTGTTATTGTCTCAGTATTCAGTGTAGATAAAAACATATTCAAAGCTGCATAATCATCTGTTAAGGGGCATAATACCATGCTTTTTCCTGCAAATGCCACGATCCCGACTCTATCTCCTTTTAACTCCTCCAGGAAAAGACTGATATGATTTTTTGCTCTTTCAAGCCTGGAAGGTCTGATATCTGCTGCATCCATACTTTTAGATACATCGATACAGACAACAATATCAATTCCCTGTTGATGGACTTCCTGCACTTCTTTATCCCACTGGGGACGTGCCAGTGCTATCACAACAAACATAATGGCAATAATAATCAATGCAATTTTTATATTCCAGTGAAAAATTGAAAAGTTACGGTAATGAAATGTAAATAATGATTTTGAAGCGAAACGTGAAAATCGTTTCAATCTGATTTTTGTCCCGATAATCATCATGACTATCAGTATGGGTATCAGTAATAATAGATAAAGAAAGTTTGGATTTCCCCAGTTCATAAGACCTCACGGAATATCTTTACGTATAATAGTACGTCTAAGTACATCATATAGCATCAGAATTAATAAAATCACCAGCAAATAAGTAAACGTCTCTTCATATTCATAGTAGTTTTTTTGTTTTATCTCACTTTTTTCCAGTCTGTTTATTTCTTCTAAAATTTGATTAAGTTCATTAGAATTTGTTGCAACAGATACTTTTCTTGTTCCTGTAATCTGTGCAATTTTGTTTAGCGATGGAATATCCATATCTATCATCACTTTTTGATATTGTACTCCAAATATAGGGTCAACAAAAGGATAATCAACCGGACCTGTACTTCCTACTGCGACGCAATATACTTTAATTCCTAATGTCTTAGCAAGTTCTGCAACAGAAAAAGGGTCTATTTCTCCAGCATTGTTACGACCATCTGTTATCAGAATGATAACTTTAGATTTTGCTTCTGAATTTTTTAATCGGGTTATTGCAGTTGCAATTCCGCTACCAATAGCAGTACCACTTTGTTGCTCATCAACGTTTAGCTTATCAATCACATTTAGAATCATATTATAATCAAGAGTTAACGGAGCTTGAGTATAGGCATATTCAGCAAATGTTACGATTCCAATTCTGTCATGGTCTCGCTTTTGTACGAATTGTGCTGCCACTTTCTTAGCTGCTTCCATTCTGTTTACAGGTTTAAAGTCAACAGCAAGCATACTACCACTGACATCAAGTGCAAATATAATGTCAACACCCTTCTTACTGATGTCTTTACGAACCAGTACCTGACGTGGTCTTGCAAGTGCGCATATAATCAGTATAAAAACAAGGGATTTTATAATAATGTGAGTGTAGAATGACCAGTGATTTCTCTTTTGAATATCTTTTATAACATCTACCAGAGCATATTGGATACGAGGTTTTTTCTTGCTTTTAAATTTCCACTCATAGTACCAGTATATGGGTAACAGTACTAAAGCAAGAAACCAGAGGGGGTACAAGAATTGAATCATAATGCTTCCGTTTCTTTACTTTCTATTTTAAAGCTAATGATATACTGTTCGAGCCATTCTTCATATTTTTTTGATATGCTGATATCAGGAATACCTTTAGCATATTTTATTTGATCACAGAAACTCAGTAGTTGTATAATTTCTCTCTTAAATTGAAAATCAGTAGGCAAACTTTCTTTTACTTCATAAGTTGTCATTTCAACCGCTTTAACATTAAACTGCAACATTAGAAAATGTCTTAAGACAATTGAAAGAGAATAATGATATTCAATCCATTCATTTCTTTCCAGCAAATCTTGTTCTTTGAGTTTTAACAGCATTTCCATTGCTTTTTCCCAGGCTGGTCTTAAATCAATGGTTTGATATTCTTCTTCTTTATTCTTTCTATTTCTGAAGTTTTTTACCAATACATACAGCAAGCTGAGTAGATTAAAAATTATCAGTAAAAGAACATAATCCTGCCATTCCAGGTAAACAGACTCAGGTTCTTTGATATCTTTAATCGTTGTATCAGCAGGCGTTAAAGAAGATGAGACCCATATAGAAAAGGATTGAGTTAACAATGAATCTAATGCCTTTTCTGATTTTTTATAAAAGCTGATTGCTGGAACGTCAACTTTACCTGTGTCGAAAGCAGCAACTGTTAAAAGGTACTTATATGTTTTTTCAGAATCCTGAAGTTCAGTTTTGATTAGTACAACCTGATCAGAATTTATGTTTTTGGGCTCTGATATATTGACTTTTTCATCTTTCGGTATTTCAATTTCCAGCGTGAAGCTCTCACCGATATAAAGTGTATCAGGTTTTATCAGCTTAACTGGCAAATCAGTTGCATGCAATGCAATTATTAACAAAGCTGATAATAATAAAAGAATTCTTTTCAAATTAACCTCGTTTAATACGTTTAATACGACTTTTAAAGAAGTTTATCAGATTTGGGATATAATTTTGATCTGTTTTGATTGTTAACAAATCTATTTTCATTTTTTTAAAGGTTTCTTCAAGCGATAAGGTTTGTTTTACCATACTTGCCTGAAACAATTCTCTGAATTTTCTTGAGGAGGTATTAACTGTGATTCGATGTCCTGTTTCTGGATCTTGAAAATGAAGAATGCCTGCATCAGGCATTTTTAACTCAGCAGGATCAATTATTCTAAAAGCAACAACATCATGTTTTTTTGATAAGATTCTTAAACTATGTTCGTAGTTTTTATCAAAAAAATCCGATATAATAAAAATCACTGATTTTTTCTTGGTGATTTTCCAAACAAATTCTATTGCTTTCTCAATGCAGGTTCCTTTTCCTTTTGGTTCAAAATACAAGATATCTCTCAATATTTTTAAAGTATTTTTTCTGCCTTTTCTAGGCGGAGAGAATTGTTCAATCTGATCTGAAAAAAGAATCAATCCGACTTTGTCATTGTTTGATAAAGCGGAGAATGATAATAAAGCCGTTAATTCAGTAATGATTTCAGATTTTAAATAACTGACAGTTCCAAAATGAGAAGAAGCACTTGTATCAACTAAAAACAAAACACTCAACTCACGTGTTTCGTTAAATTTCTTTATATGTGGTTTTCCCAGTCTTGCTGTAACATTCCAGTCTATCTCTTTAAAACTGTCGCCATCCTGATATTCTCTTACTTCTGCAAACTCCAGTCCGTGTCCTTTAAACATGGAATGGTATTCACCTGAGAATACTTCATTCACTAAGGCTTTGGTTGATATCTCGATTTTTCTGATTCTTTTTAAGATTTCAGAAGCTTCCATTTTTATGGAACCTCAATTTCATCAAAGAGTCTGTTAATGATATGATCGGTTGTAATCTGTTCAGCTTCAGCCTCATAGGTTAAGATGATTCTATGTCTTAAAATATCGCGACCAATGGCTTTGATATCATCAGGTGTAACATATCCCCTATGTTCCAGGAAAGCATGTGCCTTGGCTGCCCTTGCTAAATATAAAGTTGCACGAGGAGAAGCACCACATTCTATATAAGATTTCAGCTCGTTTAGATTTTTGAATTTATCTGGTTCACGAGTGGCAAAAACAAGATCCAGGATATAATCTTTTATCTTCTCTTCCATATAGATATTTTTAACAATCTCACGCATTTCCAGAATATTTTCTGGTGTGAGTATCTTGTTTAGTTTTTCAGGATCACTGCTGACCATTTTATTTAAAATTTCTTTTTCTTCGTTTCTATTTGGATAGTTTACAATAAGCTTCAACATAAACCTATCAACCTGTGCTTCAGGTAATGGATATGTTCCTTCCTGTTCTAGCGGATTTTGAGTCGCCATAACAATAAAGGGTTTTGGTAATTCCCAGGTTGTTTTACCAATAGTCATTTGTTTTTCCTGCATAGCTTCAAGAAGTGCAGACTGAACTTTAGCAGGTGCACGGTTAATTTCATCTGCTAATACAAAATTGGCAAAAATAGGCCCAATTCTGGGTTCAAAATCAGCTGTTTTTTGATTATAAATCAAGGTACCTAAAAGGTCTGCTGGAAGAAGATCAGGAGTAAACTGGATTCTTCTGAATGATGCGGTTAAGGTGTCAGCCAGAGAACTTACGGCTAAAGTCTTTGCCAGACCAGGAACACCTTCGAGCAGAATATGACCATTAGCCAGTAGACCTATGAGCATACGCTTTATCATATAATCCTGTCCAACAATATTTCTTCTTAATTCACTTACTAATATATCAATCTTTTGGCTTTGTTCAAGTACTTGTCTGTGTAATTCTTCAATAGAAACCATACTTTCTCCTTTCTAACAATTATTGCAATTTTCCTGACGTCGTTTTTCTATCCAGTCAGTCAGGTCTTCCTGATTAAAGTATTTTTTTATACTTTTTATATAAGTGATAACTTCTGAACTATCATTTTGTTTCAACTCATTTATGCGATTGTATATATCTCCATATAATTCAATATATTCCAGATCTTCTTCTTTTTCATTTACCCATTGAAAAATTGTTTTTTCTTTCAAATCCGAGTCATTAATTTTATATTTTCTTTGCAAATAATCATAGAAGCATTTTAACAATCTCATAGAATTCACTTTATCAATACCTAACTCAAAATCAATCAATTTTGAGTAAAACCAAATATTCGCAGGCATTTTTTGGATTTTACTTAAAGCGATCAATTTTTTTCTGCGGTTTGTGTAGAATCGTATGAATATATACAGAATAAACAAGATTAAGAAATAGAGAATCAGTCTTTGAAAATCCAGACTAAAAAAACGTTCTAAAACTTCAAATATTCCTGTATTATATCTCATTTTATATTTTTTGAAATGATTTTTTCTGAGAGTAATTCTCCCTGAATATTTTTTAAAATAAACTTTACAGAACCGTTATCAATCTCAAAAATCATGTATGATGCTACCTCTCCCCTGTCTTTTAATGCTTTTAAATGACCTGGATTTATCACACAGCTTCCTTTTTCTATCCTTATTGTAGCCTTATGGGTATGTCCATGTATATAAATTAAATTTTCTTGACTTTGGTATTGTAAATCATGAGGAGAATGAGCTAGTATCATTTCCCAATTTTCGATTTTAACTTTGATACATTTTTTTAGGATAAGATAGTAATCTTTATGGTAAAGTCCTGGTACACTGTAGATTGTTTTATTACTTGTAAATTCAGGAAAAAAATCCAAATCATCATGTTCATCGCCTAGATGAATAATGGAATCAATATCATGCTCTTTAGCAAAAACTGTACCCATCAAATCAAAGTTATGATGGGTATCAGAAATAACTAACATTTTTCTCATTTTAACTTATATAATTTGTCAGGTGAACTGACTCCTATTAAGTTTAATCCTGTTGATAATACGTTTTTAACGGCTTTAATGAGGTATAAGCGAGCAAAAGTGGTATCTTTTGTTCTCTTATTTAATATACCACATTCATGGTAATATCTGTGGAAAGAACCACTTAATTCTTTTAAATATTCACTTAGGCGATGTGGTTCACGAAAATCAGAACAACCAATTAAAACATCTGGAAACTCTTGTAATTTCTTGATAATTTCAAATTCATCCGGTCTGTTTAATTTCTTCAGTTTAGTGAAGTCAATCTCTTTTGTTTTTAACTGTAATTTATCTGCTTTATCTAGAATGCTGCAAATACGGGCATAAGCATATTGACAGTAATAAACAGGATTTTCAGAAGACTGTTTTTTTGCAAGCTCAAGGTCGAAATTTAAATGAGAATTAGGCTTACGGTCAATAAAGAAAAATCTCGCAGCATCTTTCCCTACCTCGTCAATCAACTCATTCATCGTCACAATTTTACCTGCACGTTTTGACATTTTAATTTTTTCGCCTTCATTGAATAAATTCACTTGTTGAAGAAAAATAAATTCTAATTTTTTTTCATCATATTTTAAAGCACTTAATGCTGCAATCAGTCTTTGTATATAACCATGATGATCGGGACCTAAGACATCAATGATGACATCATATTCTCGCTGATATTTGGTAGTATGATAAGCAATATCCGGAACAAAATAAGTAGGAAGACCATCTGCTTTGAGTAAAACACGATCTTTTTCATCACCAAATTTTGTTGCCATAAACCAGATAGCATCATCTTTTTCATAAGTTACTTTAGATTCATAAAGATAGCTTAATACTTCTTCAATGATACCCATAGATCTTATCGCTTTTTCTGAAATCCAGGAATCAAACTCAACATCAAATTTTTCAAGACTCTCGACTTGCATTTCATGAATTTCGTCAAGAGCAAATTTTTTAATCTTTTGAATTCTTTCAATTTCACTCATATGAAGAATTCGAGAACCTTCCATTGTATTGAGTTTTTGAGCCAGTTCTTTTACATATTCTCCATGATAAGCTTCCATTGGCATATCATCTATTTTTTCTCCCAACAATTCTCTAAATCTTAATTCAATCGATTCAGCCAGAATTTCTACCTGATTACCAGCATCATTGATATAGAACTCACGTGTCGGATCAAAACCAATAAATGACATAATTCTGTATAAGGTGTCACCATAAGCAGCTGCTCGTGCACTAACGATATTGAGCGGTCCCGTTGGATTGGCACTAACAAATTCTAGCAACACTTTTTTGCCTTCACCATATTCTGAACGTCCAAACTCGTCTCCCAGTTCAAGTATACTTTTTATGACTTCTACATATAGGTTTCGTGAAATCTTAAAATTTATAAAGCCTGGTTTTGCAACTGTAACTTCATCAAAATTTTTATTTCTCTGGAGTTTTGCACATATTATTTCTGCGAGTTCCATTGGATTTTTTTCATTGAGTTTACAACTTATCAAAGCGACATTTGAAGAAAAATCTCCATGTTCTTTGACTTTTGGAATTTCAATAGAATACATTGTATTCAACTGAATTTTTAAAGATTTAGCGGATTTTTCAATCTCTTTTCTGATGATATCTTTAATCTTCATTTTGTTCTGTATCCTGTATTTTATTTTCTTTTATCCAGAGTTGTTCCATTTTATAGAAATCTCTCATGGCTGAATTGAAGATATGAATGATTACATCACCTAAATCGATTAATATCCATTTTGCATTTTCCATACCTTCTTTACCTAAAATCATCATTTTATGTTCTTTTGCCATGTCAATTACATGATCTGCAATTGCACGGTTATGAATTTCAGCGGTACCGTTACAGACAATAATAGCATCTGTAAAACTAGTCTTTCCCTGTAAATTGATATAACTGATATTTTCAGCTTTCTTTGTTTCAAGCCATTCAACAATCAGTTTTACCTTATCTGTTATACTGTGTTCCATAACACTCCTTTTATTTCTACCTGAATTCCTTTAATGGAAATAGGTCTGATAATCCTTACCTGCTATTATTAAAAATGGAACCGGATAGGTATCATTTAAGGCATAGATGACATGAGTGATTCCTGTCATTTTTTTTAACCGTTCCAGCTCATTTTTATCATCAATTTTTATGACAATTACTGACTCTTTGTAAATGAATTTCCGGGCATTGGAAATCTGTACCACATCTATATTTTTATCAGTCATTGCCTCTGCTATATTTCCGGCAACCCCCTGATAACCGCATCCATTAACAAGACCAATCTTGATTGCAGGATATTGTTCCTCTGTATGATCAGTTTTATCTTTCATTTTAGGATAAATTACAAAATAAAAATAAAGACCACATCCTAAAATAATAAGTATGCTTATGATTATTAAGATTTTTTTCATAAGATTAATGCCAAATTATTTTTCATGGGGTAGTTTGTCAAACTCTTCTTTGATTTTTGCATAAGCCTGTTCAAAAGCTTCTGGAATAACACGTGTACCATTGATTGAATGCATAAAATTACAGTCTCCATTCCAGCGAGGAACGATATGAACATGTAAGTGTTCGTCTATTCCAGCTCCGGCAGCTTTTCCTAAGTTAAGACCAATGTTAAAACCATCAGAGTGATACACCCTGGTTAAAATGCCTTCTGTTGTTTGAACTAACTGGAATAAGTCATTTACTTCATCCATTTCTAGATCACTCAGTCGGGCTACATGACGATAAGGAACTACCATCAGATGACCATTATTGTAGGGATACAAATTCATAATCACAAAAGAGAGTTCTGTTCTGTATAATATTAAATGCTTGGCATCATCTTTAGAATTTGGCTTCACGCAAAAGATGCATTGGTTTTCTTTCTCAGAAATGATATATTGTAAGCGCCATGGAGAATACAGTATGTCATTCATTGATTTGTTTCTCCTGCCAGTTAAGTATCGTACCACTTTCCAATTGTTTATCTATAACGATATTATAACCTTTCAAAATACAGTTACTTAAAATATTGGCATCTTCAAGATAGCAATTAACACCGATTATTGAATTTTTCTTAATCACAGAGTTACCACGAATAACCGTGCCAGCCTGTATCGTTACATCATTTTCTATGATAGCATCTTCTGAAATGATGACAGTAGCCGGATTTTCGATTACCACGCCATTGTTCAGCCAGTGATTATTAATTCTGTTGTTAAACTCACATTCCAGTTCAGCCAGTTGCTCCTGAGAGTTGACACCGGCTGCTTCTGAGACATCATCCAGTACAATTGCATCAATCCGTTTATTTTCATTATAAAAAATCTCAAGTACATCGGTCAGATAGTATTCATGTTGTTCATTGTTGTTGTTGATTTTTTGTAATGCTTTAAATAAAGCCTGAATATCGAAACAATAAATCCCGCTGTTTACTTCTTTAACCTGTCTCTGCTCTTCACTGGCGTCTTTAAATTCTACAATTTTATGAATCTGATTGTTTTTATCTCTAATCATACGTCCATATTTACCCGGATCATCAAGAATCATTGTCAGAACAGTACAAAATGCTTTATTATTATGATGAGATTCTAGCATCTTCTCGAGTGTTTCTGGTTTTAAAAGTGGTACATCACCACACAGAATAAAGACTTCTCCTTCACAGTTTTTAAAATTTTCTTCTGCCATTTTAACAGCATGACCGGTTCCCAATTGTTCAGTCTGTTCACAGTATTCCAAGCTTTTATGTGGCGGAATACAGTTCATTACATCTTCTTTTTTATATCCAACGATGACGCAAATCTTATTACATTCACCCTTTAATGAGGTTTCAACCACTCTCTGAACAAGACTTTTCCCGGCAAGTGAAAAGGTTACTTTTGCCTTATCAGATTTCATTCGGGTACCCTTTCCCGCTGCTAATATAATTGACGCTAAAGTGCTCATATCTACCCCTGTTTTATATTATTTATTAATTCTTTGATATTCTTTTTAAAAATCGGATGCATATATTCTGGGCAAATCTCATTTAAACAATCCAACACAAATAAGCGCTCATGCATATAAGGATGAGGAATTGTCAGATTATCTGTTTTTATGACTTGGTTCTCATAAAAAATGATATCAATATCTATTGTCCTTGCTCCCCACTTCTCAGTTCTGATACGACCCAGTTTGTTTTCAATGTTTAGCAGTGAATCCAGTAAATCATAGGGATTTAGTACTGTTTCTATGATAACGACACAATTAAGAAATGCAGGCTGCAGGATATGCCCCCAGGGCTCAGTTTCAATAATCTGACTCTGTTTTTGAACTATTGTATTGGGAAGATTTGCAATTTGGTTAATCGCTTGGTTAATCGAGTCATTCCGATTTCCTAAATTTGATCCTAAACTGAGAATCGCTCTCAATCTCTGTTCCTTTTCATTTCTATCGCAACAGATGATAAGCTGCCATTGATTGGTACACCAGGTTTTTCAATCTTAACAATAACTTCCTGGAGTAATGAAAATTTTTCAAGCAAGGAACTGATGATGTGGTTACAACAGTTTTCTAAAAGTAAAAACTGTTCTTTTTCCATGATATGCTTCACTTCATCATAAACTTTTGTATAATCAATTGTATCTTCAAGATGATGAATGAGTATATCATTTTCATGCTGACTGGTTAATGTAATATTAACTACAAATCTTTGGCCGAGTTTTCTTTCTTCTGGATATACGCCGTGATATCCAAAGAATATCATATCTTTTAAAAATATATTCATTTATAAATCCTTTTTTGAAATACTGACAGCTTTGGTTTTCGCCAAATACTTATCATAAAGGCCAATAATCAGAGCAGACAAAAACAAGCTGAGAAAACCCACTAGAATACTGATTTTTTCACTCGTATTTAAAACATAATAGAAAAGAGCGAATGTGAGTATTAAAAGTATGACTGGGACAATAAAAATGATGAATGAAGACATTAAACGGGTGGAACTACTGATATGAATCAATACGATATCCCCTATGTGATAATCTGCATCATTTTTAAATTTCAGTTGAGGTGTGTTTTTTGAACCACATACACCACTCATGGCGCAACTTTTACAACCTTCGAGTGACATCCTTTCCACCCATACGTCATTTGGAGTGCTGTTAACAACAATACCTGTTTCTTCGTCACAGGTTGACGGGATATGTTCATGATGGCTCATTTTGAGAAACTACCTTTTTTATGATACTGGTGGTTGATTTACCTTCAATAAAGGAAAGACTGATAACTTCCCCACCTCTGTTTTTTACAATATCAGATCCAACAATCTGGTCAATTGCCCAATCACCGCCTTTTACAAGTATATCTGGTTGAATTGCTGAAATGAGTTGATATGGTGTATCTTCTTTAAATACAACTACATAATCAACAGATTCTAAGCCTGAGAGTACGATAGCTCTATCTAATTCATTGTTAATTGGACGGCTTTCTCCTTTTAGTCTTTTTACAGACTGGTCACTGTTTAAGCCTAAAATTAACATATCACCACAGGATTTTGCTTCTTCAAGATACAAGACATGACCGGAATGAAGAATATCAAAACAGCCATTGGTAAATACGATTTTTTTATCTTTCTCTGCGTTTCTGATTTGTTTTAGCGCTTCAAGGCTTTTAATCTTGTCTTTACAAGTCATTTTCTGTTTTCTCTTTAATCATTTCATTATATTCGACTGATAGTTCTATATCTTTTTGAGTTACAGGCGCAATTCCCATTTTGCCACATACGGCACCAGCAGCATGATTTGCAATAATGGCAGACTCTTCAATACTACATCCGCAGGCGATACATATCGTTAAGACACTTATCATGGTATCTCCTGCACCTGATACATCAAAGACTTCGCGGGCAAATGTTGGAATGATAAATTCTTCCATTTGTCTGTTGAAAATAATTAATCCTTTTTCTCCACGGGTAATTATCAGATACTCTGGATTAATGCGATGAAAAATCTCCTTTGCTGCTGCTCTTAACTCTGCATCATTCTGAATTTCAATTCCTAGATTTTTCTGTAACTCTAAAAAATTAGGTTTAAAGACCTTAACTCCTCTGTAACTGAAAAAATTCTTAAATTTTGGATCAACAGTAACAGGAATCTGATGTTCATTTGCCATCTTAATAGTTTCAGTAATGATACGATCTGATAACAATCCTTTATTATAATCTTCCAGGATAACTGCTGAATAATTTTTTATATTTTCCTTTATTTTTTTTAAAAGTATATCTTCTATATAGCTGGAAATGAAATGTCTTTTTTCAAAATCACAACGGGTTACCTGTTGATGACCGGCCATTATTCTGCTTTTTAAGGTCGTTGGTCTTTCAGGATCTGGAACAACAAATTTGCCTGAGACATGAATTAAATCAAGCAATCGGTTTAATTCTTCTGCATACTTATCATTTCCGCAAATACCGTATACATCAGCACTTACATTCAATGATGTGATATTGGATATTACATTGGCAGCTCCGCCTAAACGATATTCTTCTCTTTTGATATCTACAACCGGAACTGGTGCTTCTGCAGAAATCCGGTCAACACTTCCCCATAAGTAATGGTCTATCATCAAATCGCCTATAACAGCTATTTTCTGTTCTTTAAACTTCTCAAACAGTTTTTTTAATTCCATGGACAAACCTTTCTATTTGTCGTACCGCAAGCTGGGTTTAGGACAAGCAACCTGCTTGTTATATCTATTTTCGCTAGCTGGCAGCTTTCGCTACAAATCTATTTCACAATCTGCTTACGCTACAACACAATATTTCAAATTAAATTGGATATTTTCCATCAAAACAAGCATAACAGTAATTATCCGGTTTACTGACAGATTTTCTCAGTCTGTCAATTTCAATATGTTTGAGAGATTGAATATTTAAATAATCACAAATTTCCTGGCTGGTCTTGACATTAGCAATCAATTCTTCCTTAGTAGGTGTGTCAATACCATAATAACAAGGGAATTTAACTTGAGGTGAGCCTATTCTCAGATGCACTTCTTTAGCGCCTGCATCAATGATCAGTTTAATTATTGAACGAATAGTTGTTCCTCTGACAATGGAATCATCTATTAAAACAACCACTTTATCTTTGAATAAGTGAGCTAATGTGTTAAATTTTTGTCTTGCTGATTCATCTCTGATTTTCTGTTCTGGTTTGATAAATGTTCTGCCAACATAGTGATTACGAATCAGTCCATAAGTAACCGGCATTTTTTTAAAATTGGCATATCCATGTGCGATAAAATTAGATGAATCTGGTACAGGAACTATTAAATCGGGATGAATATCATCATCTGCTTTGGCAAGCAATTCGCCAATTCTTTGTCTGACCTGATACACATCTTCATTAAAATCAAAACTGTCAGGTCTGGAAAAGTAGATATGTTCAAAAATACAATGACGATTAGTCTCCGTATTTCTGTATTCTTTTAAATCGTGTTCTATATGTTTGATACCACGTTCATTGACGATAATAATTTCTCCTGGATTGACATTTTCAACATATCTTGCATCCAGAATATCAAGCGCACAGGTTTCAGATGCAACAGCAATTGTACTGTCTTCCAGTTTTCCCCAGGACATCGGTCTGAAGCCATATGGATCTCTAAACATATAAAGTTCATTACGAGTCATTAAAACGGTTGAAAATGCCCCTTTTACTTCTTTCATAAAACTTTCTATAGCCGATACAATTTCTTTTCCTTCTTTTTCGACTAAATAAACGATATATTTTAAAATTAGTTCTCCGTCATTACTACTGTTAAACCAAACCCCTTTAGCTTCCAGAGAACGTCTGATATCAAAATAATTCACAATATCACCATTACTGGCTAAGGCATAAGTTGGTCCTCCAAGTAATTCTACAACATGAGGTTGTGAATTAAATGCAGTAGATGAACCTCTGGTAGGATATCTGACATGTCCTACGGCTATATGACCAGGTAATTCTTCTAATTGCTCCGGACTAAATACTTCTTTAACAAGACCCATTTTCTTGACAAGTCGGATTGTTTTAGAGTCACTGACAGCCATTCCACAGCTTTCCTGACCTCTGTGCTGCTCTGCAAAAAGCCCTTTTGCAGCCAATTCGGCTGCATTATTATGATTAAATATTCCAACGATTCCGCACATTATATATACTCCTTATCAAATTGTAATAATCGAACAAGTTGAAAAATAATAGCCAACCTGTTTGCTAATTTTTGTATAATTTTAATGAACAATTGACCCATTTACTTTTTTTTAAAACTGATTTTATTTTCATTACCCTGTATCAAGCGTTTAATATTGGGTATATGTTTCACAATAATGAAGCTGACTATAATCAGTATAAATACAAAATGAGTGAGTTCTCTCTCTATTGTCAAATCGCTTGACAAATAAAGACGTAATGATTGTAAAATGAATAATATCAAAGCGGCAAGAATTGAAGATAATGAAACATACTTTGTCAATATCAAAACTATAATAAAGACAAACAGCGCTGCATAAAAATTCAAAGGAAATAATGCTGCGCAAACACCTGCTGCAGTTGCGACACCTTTTCCTCCTTTAAATCCAAGAAAACAAGTAAAAATATGTCCAATTACTGCAAAAAGTCCTGCAAGAACTATCTGCCATTCACTTTGTAAAAGCATACGTGCAAGCATTACAGCAAACACGCCTTTTAAAATATCAATTATCATGACAGTAATCCCGATTTTAGTGCCTAATACCCGCAAAGCATTGGTAGCTCCAACATTGCCAGAACCATGTTGCCGAATATCAATTTTTTTTAATACTTTACCTGCAATATAAGCAGTGGGTAAAGAACCGGCTAAATAAGAGGCAATCATAACCGCACTAATAGATAATATGAGGAGTATCATCCGTTTTACCTCTGAGTATTAATTTTATAGTTGCACCTTCAAATTTAAAGGCTTCCCTAATTTTGTTACGAATAAATCGGCGATAATGAGTTGGTATTAGTTCCGGATGATTCGTAAAGAATATAAATGTAGGCGGATTGGTTGCCTGCTGAGTTACATAATAAACCTTAATATGCTTACCCGAAGGATGAGATGGTGGATTGGTCTGAATCACTTTTTCCATAAAATCATTTAATTGAGAAGTAGGTATTCGACGATTACTTTCATCCCATACTCTGAGTATCATTTCGGGTATTTTATGGACTCGTTGTCCCGTAAGCGCTGATATTGACATAATCGGAGCATATTCCAAAAATGGAAAATCATGTTTTACTTTTTGTGTGAATTCTTTAAACGTATTGGTCTCTTTATCTGTAATTAAATCCCATTTATTTAGTAAAATCATAATATTTTTAAAATGACGCTGAGCATAGGCTGCGATTTTCTGATCCTGATCTGAAAAAGATTCAAACGAATCAAGCATTAGAATAATGATATCTGCACGGTCAATACTGTCTATCGTCCGCATTGATGAAAAATAATCTACCCCATATTTAATCTTGTTCTTTTTACGTAATCCTGCTGTATCAATAAAGGTGATTCGTTTATCCTGATAATCCATATGTAAATCGACTGAATCCCGTGTTGTCCCTGGAATATCGGTTACTATTACTGAATTATCTCCAAACAGTTTATTCATCAGAGATGATTTACCAACATTAGGACGACCTACTACAGCTACTCTGATATTTTCTTTATCGTCCGGCACATTTTCTTCTTCAAAAACAGGCAGTAATGGAACCAGTTCATCCAGAAAATTACCTGAATTACGACCTGACGTTGCTGCTATTCCGATTGGCTCGCCAAAACCAAGATTGTAAAATTCAAACAAGTCCAGCTCGTCCTTCTCATTATCTACCTTGTTTACGACCAACAGCACTTTTTCACGGTGTGCAGATAAAATCTTTGAAATTTGCTGATCATAATCAGTAATGCCTGTTTTTACATCTGTCAGAAAAACTATCACATCGGATTGCTCAATCGCTATTTTGGCTTGTAGTTGGATATTTTTATCCATAGGTAAATCAGAATCTGGTATTATCCCACCTGTATCTACAACGATAAAACTACGGTCATTCCATTCTACAATTTCATATTTTCTGTCTCGTGTAATCCCTTCTTCAAAATCAACAATGGCCGAACGTTTACGACACAATCTGTTGAACAAAGTGGATTTACCTACATTGGGTCTGCCAACTATGGCAACTATCGGTTTCTTTTTATCAATCATTTTTCTACTTTCTATCCTTTTTGTGTCATTTTATTGATTTCACCAATTTGTCAAATGAATAATGAATTTATAAAATTTCATTTGTTCAATTACGAATTATTCATGAAATTGAGGAACAATTGTACCTCAATATTCTTGATGGACCATAATGAAATATAAAAAGAATAGTCATTTTTCTCTATGTGGCATCATGGTGGAGCTTCTCTCCAATGATGTGATTATTTTTTTTTTAAATAAAAATCATGTAATAAATCAGAACTGATGATCTCTTTTGCTGATAAAAAAGCAAATTCTAATCATTTTTTTATTGACAATTATGAAAAAAAAGCTTACAATTCAAAATGGAGGTATAAATGAAGAAGCTAATCATTTTATTATTAATCGGTTTGATTCAATCAAATGTATTTGCCTTTTCTGAAAAGAGAATTATAAAAGTTGGAATTGATTATCATTTTCCTCCCTTTGAGTTTACTGACAATCAGGGTAAAATCACAGGTTTTAATCCTGAATTGCTATATCTTATGGAAAAATACAGCAATCTGAAATTCGAAATTATCGCAGGGGAATGGACAGATATTCGACAAAAGTTTGATAAGCATGAAATTGATATGCTAGCTGGCATGTTTTACTCTATTGAAAGGGAGAAACTTTATAATTTTTCATTACCTCACAATCACATTTATTTCAGTATGTTTTACAGAAAAGAGCATGCCTTCAGTAAAGACATGGAATTGAATGACAGACGTATCCTGGTTCAGTCTGGTGATTACATGCATGAATATTTTAAAGAAAATCTTCCAAATGTTGAAATTGTACCTGTTTCTGATGCAGAAACAATGATAACTCTCTTATCTAAAGATATGAGTTTTGATGGGGCTGCCCTTGCAAAAATGACAGCCATGTATATCATGCATACAAAGCATATTGATAATATTGAATTTGAAGTGAAGCCAATTGATTACAAGAAATATTGCTTTGTAACTCACAAAAACAATTTAACACTTTTAACAGCATTAAATGAAGGCTTGTTTGCAATTCATAACAATGGAGAATATAAACAATTGTATGACAAATGGTTCAATGTCTATTTGAAAGAGAGCAAAATAAAAATCAATGCTTTGTTTTGGTTGATTTTACCAGTCATCTTGTTAATCTTTTTTATCCTTGTAAAAAATCAAAAACTTAGTCGTCTGATTCAATTAAAAAACAGAATGCTAGATAACTTAACAGCAAAAGAAATCAAGACTCAAAAAGCCCTCGAAGATTCAGAAATAAAATTAAACCAAATTTATACGTTAATGGAAGAAGGCGTTTGGGAATGGGATGTAAAATCACATAATATCAATATAATCAGTAAAAACCAATTTTTCAAAGAATTTCAAAACTTATCCGATGGAAACAAACAAAAAACAGGTAAAATCCAATTGACATTTAAAACATTGATAAAAATGATATATCCTGCCGATAGAAAAGGATTCTATGATTTTATAAAAAGATTTTTAGATTCTGATAAAGATCGTTTTGAATACGAACTTAAAATTAAAAATACAAAAGGAGAATATATTTGGTTATTTATCAAAGCGATAGTCAGAGTAAAAGATGAAAACAATCAAAAACAGATTGTTTCTGGGACTTTTTCAGAAACCAGTATTAGAAAAAGAATAAATGATCAGGCCATTCAATCTCAGAAAATGGAAGCAATAGGACGTCTTGCAGGAGGAATTAGTCACGATTTCAATAATTTACTTACATCTGTATTAGGTAATTTGGATATTGCATTAATTAATCTCAATAAAGACAGTGAAATAGCAAAACGATTATATATGATAAAAGACATTGTAAGAAAAGCTTCAGAACTCATAGGGCAACTATTTTTATTAGGAAAGAAGAAGGAAATTCAGTCTCAACCTGTTTGTGTGAATGAATCAGTTAAACGGATGAACAGCATTTTGACCAGATTGTTAGGTGAGGATATTCAAATCAGTATTGCTTTGGATAATAATATCCCGAATATAATGTCTGATAAATCCCAGATTGATCAAATACTGCTAAATCTGGCTTTAAATGCCAGAAAATCAATGCCTAACGGCGGTAAGTTAGTTATTGAAACGAAGTTAGTAAAGTGTGATGATTTGAATATTCAAATGAAAAACAGCGGTAAAAAAGGATATTATGCTCAAATTTGTGTAAGTGATTCAGGAAAAGGCTATAAATCTACAGAATTAGATCATTTATTTGAGCCATACTACCAACAGAATGACCAGGAATCTGGACTTGGTCTGGCTATTGTCTATCAAATCATCAAAGACAATGATGGTTTTATCAATGTTTACAGCGAAGAAAATAGTGGCTCAACATTTAAAATTTTCTTGCCAGTCATCGAAAAACAAACTCAAGAACTGGTCTCCCCTATTCAAAACGATTTATGCATTTCAGCAAATAATGAAATGATCATTGTTGTTGAGGATAATTTTGATATAAGAGTACTTGTAGAAGATATTTTAAAAATAGGCAATTACAGATTTCAAATTATGGCAAATGCGACTGAAGCTTATCAATACTTTCAGAATAATCCTGATCTTCATTTTGATTTGATGATATGTGATATCATTCTCCCTGAAATGAAGGGATACCAGTTAATCCAGAAAATTCAACATGTTTATTCGCATCCATTTATTACACTCTATATTTCTGGTTATCCTGATGAATTCATTGTCAAAGAACATCCGATTTCATCAGTAAACTTTCTTTCAAAGCCTTTTACAGCAAATGATCTGCTCAATAAAATTTCAAAAATGATACAAAGAAAAAACAATTGATTCCATCATATATTATTTAAAATCAAGTTTATTATGACCAAACTTTTTTATTCAAAAATAATACTTGACGAAATAAGTCTAAATCCTTAATATTGTTACATCATGATAAATGTGAGAATAAAATGAATATAAGTATAAGTGATAAAGAAATACTTGATATATTTTTAAACAACAGTTTGCAGGCACAATTTTTAATTCGGAAAGACGGTATTATATATAGACAAAATACAGCTGGTCGCCATTTGTTAAAAAAATATTTTTCAGTAAAACGATCAGCAACAGAAATCAACTGGAAAGAAATAAGTAAATTTCATGAAAAGCTTCCTCAAGATATTGACAAAGCATTTGAAGGAAATCTTTTAATTGAGCAGGTTAATCTCAGCGATCAGTTTGGTAATGTATCAAGTGTTGAGTTTCAATATTTTCCAATTTTCACTGAGAGTTGTGACATTAATTTTATCCTGCTGACTTGCCTGGATTTCAATAAAAACTCAGAGCATCATTCTAGAAAGAATGACGAATATTTTAGTTTGATTCCAGATTTGAGTCTTCAAGGAATTCTTGTTATCAATGAGTCCCTTGATGTTATATATGCAAATAATCAAAGTTCTGTTTTGTTTCAAAGATCCAAGGCAGAATTGTTAAGCAAAAACCTGACAGAGATATTAAAAGATTATCAAATCAGTTTAGACTTAAATCAAAAGGATTTGTGTACAGAAAATCTACTTAATAATATTACATTAGAGATTAAAGGACAAGATCAAAAAATCAGTTATTTATCCCTTAATAGCAAATTAATCAAAAAAGATCATCAGACCTATATTTTCTTCTTTATTGATGATATTACTAAGCTGATTGAAAGTAACCAAAATTCAAAGTGTTTAATTGAATCCCTGGAAGACAGTTCTATAGGAATTGTCATGTTATCTAATCAAGGAGAAATATTATACTCAAACAATATTTTTAATTCTTTAGATTTTTTTTGTACATGTATGAATTCCTCTGAAAACATTTTGCCTTCCAGACAAGCGAATTCTGTGAATATCTTTGAGATGAGTGATAATGTAGATAATCATTTTCTGATTCAGTTAAAAAACTGCATTCAAAATCGTCAAAGCTGGAAAGGGCAAATAAAAAGCATTGCCCATGATAAAATCTCACACACCTATTCTGTTTCAATCAATAAAATCAATTATTATCAACACTCAGAAAAAAGTGCCAAACAAAACCTAGTCGATTTATCTCATTATATTGTCATATTTAGAGAGATAACACATGAAATTGAACTGGAAAGACAACTCAGACAAGCTCAAAAGCTTGAAGCAATAGGAACCCTTGCGGGTGGTATAGCGCATGATTTTAACAATATATTAACAGCCATCCTTGGTTTTGCAGAATTATCAATCTATGATTTAGATGAGTCTAATCCCCTTTATGCCAATATCAAGCAAATATTAAATGCATCCCAAAGAGCCAAAGAACTCATTGGTCAGATTTTAACCTTCAGTCGTCAGAGTGAATCAAAATTCAGACCTTTAAGAATTATTCCGGTTATAAAAGAATCATTAAAACTACTAAGAGCCAGTATTCCTGCAACGATTGATATCAATCAGAAATTTCAGACAAAACAAGACACTATTTTAGGAGATCCAACCCAAATTCATCAAATTCTTATGAATCTATGTACTAACTCCTATCATGCAATGAAAGATACTGGCGGTAGAATTACAATTCTACTTTCACAGGAATTTATCAATACATTTGATGAAGAACAGATTGGCTTTAAACCTGGAGAATATATCCATATTTCCATCTCCGATACAGGAAAAGGAATCCCACAACATTATCTCACACGTATCTTTGATCCATACTTTACTACTAAACCTGCTGGCGAAGGAACCGGACTTGGATTAGCTGTAGTTCACGGGATTGTTTTGTCAATGCAAGGCTTCATCAAAGTAGAGTCAACCGAACAAATTGGTACAACTTTCCATATTTATATTCCCAATTATCTGGAAAATATGTCTTCAGATTCTAATGAATCTGTAATTTATAAGGGAAGTCAACAAAAGGTACTCTTTATAGATGATGAATCATCTATTATCCAGATTGCTGATCAAATGCTACAAAAACTTAATTATACAGGTATTTGTTTTCAAGATAGTGAAAAAGCTTATGAATTTTTTATGGAAAACCCTGATAGTTTTGATTTAATAATTACAGATATGACAATGCCAAAAATATCAGGCATTGATTTAATCCAAAGAATTCGAATCATCTCAGACGATATTCCAATAATTTTGTGTACAGGATACTCTGAGTTCCTAACTAATGAAAGTATAGAAAAATTCAAAATATCAGATTATATCATTAAACCAATTAGTCTTCAAGAACTTTCCAGTAAAATAAATCAGGTATTAAACCCAGATAATCAGTAAGAAGGAGGGAAAATGGAACTGCATCGGTCAGTTAATAACAAAATGATAGCAGGAATATGCGGAGGAATTGCCGAGACCCTTAATATCTACCCTTTAATTGTGAGGTTAATCTTCTTAATCAGCATTTTACTCGGGCTATCAGGATTGTTTGTTTACATCATTCTGTGGATAATATTACCAGTTAGAAACTACAATATCAGCTTTAAAAGCAATTTTTACAGACCTTTAAATGATCGACTTTTAGGCGGAGTATGTATGGCTATTGCCAGATCAATTAAAATAGATGTCAGTATTATCCGAATCTTATTCATAGTAACCAGCTTGTTTTTTGGTTCTGGTTTTCTCATTTATCTGATATTGTGGATTGCTGTACCATCAGAATCAAAAATCAATGACTAAGGATTTAAACATGATCAAAGAAAATTTCGTTGAATATTTTGAACAAAAAATTAAAGAATTCTGGAATTTACCTGCATTATCAAACTACGAAAAAGAATCAATCAGTTATCAGGATCTTGCATTTGCGATAAAGACAATGCATCAGATCTTTGAAAAATTAAAAATCAAAAATGAAGATAAAATTGCGTTAATTGGCAAAAATTGTGTCAATTGGGGAATTGTTTACCTTTCCACCGTCACATACGGGGCAACAATTGTTCCCATTCTGAATAATTTTTCTAATGAAGATTTGCATCATATCCTCAATCACTCAGAAAGTAAACTGATCTTCGTATCAGATAAGCTGACTGAAGAAATTGATATTGACCAATTGAAATTTTGTGATACTTTATTTTCTTTAAATAATTTTACAATAGTTGAAAGCAAAAAAAATAATAATATCAATGAATTCCTGACAAAACTATTACAGTTAAATTGTCACGATTATTTTAATCAGGATGATTTTAAATTCAGTAAAAAAGTACCAAATACACAATTGGCAGCACTTCTTTATACCTCAGGGACAACTGGTTTTTCAAAAGGGGTCATGTTAACTTATAATAGTTTAATCGCCAATATATTAGTAGCCAGCAAGCGGCTTTTATTTAAAAAGGAAGCAAACATGGTTTCCTTTCTTCCTTTGGCACATGCTTATGCCTGTTCTTTTGATTTTTTATATCCCCTGACATGTGGAAATCATATTCATTTTCTGGATAAAACACCAACACCAAAAATTCTTCTCGAAGCCTTTAAAAAATATCAACCACACATTATTCTTTGTGTCCCATTAATCATTGAAAAAATATATCGGAAAATGATTTATCCGGAATTACAAAAACCCGCTATACAAATACTGCTAAAATTTAGTTTGACTCGGAAAATCCTTTTTAAAAAAATTCATAACAGTCTTATGAATGCTTTTGGTGGAAGATTAGATGAATTAGTTGTTGGCGGTGCAGCCATGAATAAAGAAGTCGAATCTTTCTTAAGAAATATTGGTTTTCCTTTTACAATTGGTTATGGTATGACAGAATGCGGACCATTAATTTCATACGCAAACTGGCATAAAACAAAGTTAGGTTCTTCTGGTCAGGTCGTTGATTACCTAGAAATGAAAATTGATTCTACAAACCCTTATAAGATTACAGGAGAGATAATGGTAAAAGGAGAGCAGGTAACTATTGGATATTTTAAAAATCAGAGTGCCACAGATGATGTTATTGATTCTGAAGGGTGGTTAAAAACAGGAGATTTAGGAATAATGGACTCTGAAAATTTTGTTTTTATAAAAGGCAGATCAAAAAATGTGATTATAGGTGCATCTGGTGAGAATATTTATCCTGAAGAGATAGAACAAAAAATTAACAATATGCAGTTTATCATGGAATCACTGGTTATAGAAAAAAATAACAACCTACTCGCTTTGATTTATCCAGATCTGGAAGAAATTGATAAACATCAAATCAAAGACAACAAAATTGAAGAGATTATGAAAAAAAATAAACAGATTATTAATGATCAACTACCTGCTCACTCAAAAATTAAGGAATTTAAACTGGTAAATGAACCTTTTCAAAAAACTCCTACCCAAAAAATCAAACGTTACCTGTATGTAAATTAAGGCTTAACTTTATAAAATCATGTCCGATTTATGAGTAGAGAATGGAGATGAATAATGAGAAACAGTTTAAACAGTGAATTACAACAAAATGACTGAAACAGGATGTAGGAACTCCTGGCATAAAATAATAAAGTCAAAATGATACAGGAAGTCTAAATGGCATCAAAAAATGATTATATGAAAGTGGCTTCAGCTCAACTTTTACGAATAACATCAAAAAAGGAAAACAATCCTGAAACATTTGACTTTAACGGAAATCATTCAAAAAAACAAAATCATGAAAAAAAAGAACAGGAATTCACCGAACAGCATTCAATAAATTCTCTTGATCCAAATCAGATGATAGAATTAGGAAGACTGTTATTGTTTAAACGAAATGCAGAATTAAAGTTATACCTGAATATAAAGAAAAAGAATAATGGCATTAATGATACTGAATCAGAAATCATCATGACCAAAAATAAACTGGCAGAAATTGATTTAAGTATCTCTGATGTTGATTTTATTAATGAAAATATCCATGATAATGCAGAAGAAGATGATATTTTTGAAAAATTATTGTCCTTAAAAATACTGTATAATGAGATTCTGGCCTACGCAGAAAATGAAAGATTAAGTATATTAAATGAAGATGATGATGAGCTTGCATTAATCATCTCACAAAAAAATGAATTACTTACTCAGATAGAGTTTATTCAAAAAAATATAAATTTAAAGTTTTTTACAAAATTTCCTTCCGATTATCCAAATAAAATTAAAGCAGACGCTATTTTATCCGATATACATAATGTAATGAATAAGATCGTTAAGATCGAGGATGAAAATAGCGTGAATCTTCAAAGTGTGATGAACAGTATTAAAGTCAGACTTACTGAGCAGGATAAAAACTCAAAAGCAATTTCAAAATATGCTGTTGGAAACATCAAATCACACTTTATAGACACTACTAAATAGTATCTTTATTTAGTTTAGCGTGTTCTTCCAGATAGTAAATTACTGTTATGGGGAGAGTACATTCTAAAAGCGGTATCAGAATCGCAATAAGACCAGGGATCGGTCAAAACAGTCTTTAGAGACTAAGCGATATCAGGGAGGAATCATGTCGCTCAATATCAATATCAATACCTCAGCAACCAGAGTTGCAAACAGATTACATACACACTATGACAGACTAAATCAGGCTGTATCCAGATTATCATCCGGATCTAAGCTGAATTCATCTGAAGATAATCCTGTTCAAATGGCTAATCATAATATCTATAAGGGTAAGATTGCCGTTTATAATGCAGGATTGATCAATTTAAATGAAGCGGTCTCCATGGCTCAGACAGCTGAATCTGCTGTTGAAAAAATTGGTGATATTCTGATCAGAATGAAAGAAATCGCTGAACAAGTTTCTACTGGTACTTATACCAATGAACAAAGAGTGATACTACAGTCTGAATTTGCAATCATGGGGATTGAAATTGATCGTATTGCGACCTTTACTGATTTCAAAGGAACCCACTTATTGGATGGCACTCTTTCAAACCGTAATAATACTGACAGAATGGGCTCCTGGTATCAAACAGTTAACCAACAACTCAATGAAGATAAAGAAAGCATGACCGGCTTGAAGATTCATTTTGGAGACAGTAGTAAAGAATCAGAAGATTTCTATTTTCTCAAAATGAATGATCTAAGAATGAAGGGACTGTTAAAAGACTATCGTCCAGACGTTCAAACAAACAATAAAATCGCCGTATCTACCCAGGAAGCTGCTCAATTAGCTTTAACTGCAATCAATACGGCACTTGCAAATAAAGATAAAGCCAGAATTTACGCTGGTATATTTCAAAACAGACTCAATTCTACTATGAATCATCTGGAAAATCATGTGGATAGAATTAGTGATATTGACAGCAAAATTTCCGACATGGATATTGCTGAAGAAATGACTCAGTTTACCACTTACCAGATGTTAACAGAAACCGCGACAGCTATGTTAAGCCAGGCGAATATTTTACCACAAATTGCGCTAAAGTTGCTTAACAAATAGCCGATATACTAATAGATCTTTGAAAGACGCATAGATGTGATGAATGATGAGACCCCCCCAAAAAAACAACCCGCTTAATTTCATAGTCTGAGATTATTACTAAATACCGAACAAAAAATACAAGGATGTATAAAAACAAATTATCAGGGAGGATAAAATGTCACTCGTAATAAACCATAATCTCATGGCTCAAAATACAGCCCGTAACCTTACAGACTCATACGGAAGATTAAGCACATCGGTAGAAAGACTCTCTACTGGTCTCCGCATTAACACTGCTGCAGACGACGCTGCCGGCCTGGCAATTCGTGAAGGAATGCGTGCCGAAATCACTGCGCTGAATCAGGGTGTTAGAAATGCACAAGATGGTATTTCATTGATTCAGACTGCAGAAGGTGCATTGTCTGTGATTGACGAAAAACTGATTCGTATGAAAGAACTGGCAGAACAGGCTGCTACTGGTACTTATACAAATGAACAACGCATGATCATCCATTCAGAATTTGCAGCAATGGCTGCTGAAATTGATCGTATCGCCGGAGCTACTGACTTCAACGGTATCAAAATCCTGAATGGCAATGTATCTGTATCTGGAACTAACGGATACTGGACATCTAAAAAGACATGGGTTAGTGAAGAAGGAAACTGGTCAAATGACTCAGGATGGCAAGAAAGTAATGGATCAACCACAGATAATGGTGGCGTAATCGGTGGTGTAAAAATTCACTTTGGTACAGGTAACAACCGCGCTGAAGACTATTACTTCATCAGAATTGGCGATGCCCGTACAAGTTCTCTGTTTGCTGATGCTGGCAGTCCAAATACAACAATGGCAGCAAACAATGTAGCCATCTCTACTCAACATGCAGCTCAGTTAGCTTTAGAAAAATTGAATACAGCAATTGCCAGAAAAGAAAACATTCGTGCATCATTAGGTGCTATGCAAAACCGTCTTGAAAATACCATTACCAACTTACAAATCCAGTCAGAAAACCTCCAGTCTTCTGAATCTCGTATCTCAGATGTCGATATCGCGAGCGAAATGACTGAGTTCACACGTAATCAGATATTAACTCAAGCAGCAGTAGCAATGCTTGCTCAGGCAAACTCATTACCACAAATGGCAATGAAGTTATTAGGTTAATCACAAATATTCAGACTATGAAAAATGATAATCGGGTAAAAAAATAAACTAACTCAAAAAAGTTATAAAATCTTGATTGGTTCGTTAGCCTGGCTAAGCCATGAATCACAGCAGATTCACAACACTACTTCTTCATCAAGGAAGAATTTTTACCAATCAAGGAGGAAACATGTCACTCGTCATCAACCATAACCTGCCAGCAATGAATACAGCCCGAAATTTGACAACTGCTTATGGTAGCTTAGCTACTTCTACACAAAGATTGTCAACCGGACTTAGAATCAATTCTGCAGCTGATGATGCAGCAGGACTCGCTATTCGCGAAGGAATGCGATCTGAAATATCAGCAATGAACCAGGGAATCCGTAATGCACAAGACGGTATCTCTATGATTCAAACTGCTGAAGGTGCTCTTTCTGTCATCGATGAAAAACTAATTCGAATGAAAGAATTAGCAGAACAAGCAGCAACTGGTACATATACTAATGAACAAAGAATGATCATCCAATCAGAATTTGCAGCTATGGCCGCAGAAATAGACCGAATTGCAACGGCAACTGATTTTAATGGTATCAAACTATTAAATGGAAATGTTTCAGTTGCAGGTCAAAGTGGCGCATGGTCAGCCAATAATACCTGGACAGCAACTCAGGGTATGTGGACAAATTCATCTGGATGGCAGGAAGTTCAGGGTCAATCGACAGCAAGTGGAGATATTCTCGGTGGTATCAAGATACACTTTGGTACCGGAAATAAACGTACAGAAGACTATTACTTTGTCAGAATAGCAGATGCCCGTACAGAATCTCTGTTCCGTGGAACAGGACCAAATGCTGTAAATAGACCTAATGTAGCGGTATCAACACAGCACGCTGCTCAAAATGCTCTGGAACAAATTTCTACGGCAATTACACGCAAAGAAAATATACGTGCTGCTTTAGGCGCAATGCAAAACAGACTTGAAAATACCATTACGAATTTACAAATCCAATCAGAAAATCTGCAGGCATCAGAATCTCGTATTTCAGATGTTGATATTGCAAATGAAATGACTGAATTCACTCGTAATCAGGTATTGACTCAGGCTGCTGTTGCAATGCTCTCTCAGGCAAACTCTCTGCCTCAAATGGCACTTAGATTACTTGGTTAACAATAGAAACTGATATATCTGAAGACAGTCCCCCATGTTAGGTTAGTTTAGTCTGAAACCTCGTCACAGGAGGAATTTTAGCCAAAAAATTTGCGGATGAAAAATCCACAAGGAAGACTAATAATCTAATCAAGGAGGAATCATGTCACTCATCATCAACCATAACATGATGGCAATGAACACGGCTCGTAACCTGACCAGTTCATATGGTAGCTTGGCTACTTCGGTACAAAGATTATCGACTGGACTCAGAATCAATTCTGCTGCAGATGATGCGGCAGGACTGGCAATTCGTGAAGGTATGCGTTCTGAAATTTCAGCAATGAACCAAGGTATCCGTAATGCTCAGGACGGTATTTCCATGATTCAAACTGCTGAAGGTGCTCTTTCAGTTATTGATGAAAAACTTATTCGTATGAAAGAACTTGCGGAACAAGCAGCAACCGGTACTTACACCAACGAACAAAGAATGATTATTCAATCTGAGTTCGCTGCAATGGCTGCTGAAATTGACCGTATTGCAACCTCAACAGATTTTAATGGTATTAAACTGCTTAATGGTAATGTCTCAGTTGCCGGTCAAAGTGGTCAATGGACATCCAATAATACCTGGTCAGCAACTCAGGGAACCTGGTCAAACTCTTCAGGATGGCAGGAAGTCAATGGATCAGCCACCAGCTCTGGAGATATTATTGGTGGTATCAAAATCCACTTTGGGACAGGTAACAAGCGTGCAGAAGACTACTACTTTGTCAGAATAGCTGACGCCAGAACTGAATCTCTGTTTAGATCAGCTGGTACTGCTGCTTCCAGAACTAACGGAATAGCTGATGTCAATGTAGCTGTTTCTACTCAGCACGCTGCTCAGAAAGCATTAGAACAGATTTCTACTGCTATTACCAGAAAAGAAAACATACGTGCTGCATTGGGTGCAATGCAAAATCGATTGGAAAATACTATTACAAATCTGCAAATTCAGGCTGAAAATTTACAAGCATCCGAATCACGTATCTCTGATGTCGATATTGCCAGTGAAATGACTGAATACACTCGTAATCAGGTACTGACTCAGGCTGCAGTTTCTATGTTAGCACAAGCAAACTCTCTGCCACAAATGGCACTAAGATTACTCGGCTAAGATTATTCGGTTAATTCAATGAGGTCTCCTCTCTAATAGATTGGTTTGGTTATGCATATACCTAAACACCAACAGTAGATTTACGGTGGATAAGAGAATTCTTATTATGGAATAAAACAAATCAATCAAGGAGGAAAAATGTCACTTATCATCAACCACAATTTGATGGCGCAAAACACGAGCAGAAACCTGAATTCTGTCTATGGCAGTCTCTCAACTTCTGTTCAGCGTCTTTCAACGGGGTTACGCATTAACTCGGCAGCAGACGATGCTGCGGGTTTGGCAATTCGTGAAGGTATGCGTGCAGATATTGCCGCATTAAACCAGGGTATCAGAAATGCACAGGATGGTATTTCGATGATCCAAACTGCTGAAGGTGCTCTTTCTGTCATCGATGAGAAACTCATTCGTATGAAAGAACTGGCTGAACAGGCAGCAACTGGTACTTACACAAATGAACAACGATTAATCATCCATTCGGAATTTGCTGCAATGGCAGCTGAAATTGACCGAATTGCAACTGCTACCGATTTTAACGGAGTAAAACTTCTTAATGGGAATGTTTCTGTATCAGGCACAAGTGGACAATGGACATCAAACAATACCTGGTCAACTACTGAAGGGACATGGACAAACTCTTCAGGTTGGAAGGAAGTTCAAGGAACTGCTGATGCAAATGGAAACATAAAAGGCGGTATTAAAATTCACTTTGGTACTGGTAACAAACGAGCAGAAGACTATTACTTTATTAGAATTGCCGATGTTCGTACAGAATCATTGTTTAGAGATGGTGGTGCTTCTGCGAGTAGAACCGATGGGATTGCAAAAACCAATATTGCTGTTTCAACTCAGGAGACTGCTCAAAAAGCACTTGAGAAATTAAATACTGCCATCATCCGTAAAGAAAATGTTCGTGCTGCTCTCGGTGCAGTCCAAAACCGACTGGAAAATACAATCACGAATTTGCAGATTCAGGCTGAAAATCTTCAAGCCTCTGAATCGCGTATCTCTGATGTGGATATCGCAAGCGAAATGACCGAATACACTCGCAACATGGTACTCACTCAAGCTGCTATTTCGATGCTGGCTCAGGCAAACTCATTACCTCAAATGGCACTCCTTTTACTCGGATAACCCGAGAAATGAGGTGAGCCATGCTATACTTAACAGTTTATCAAAAGCTTTTTAAAATCTTGGCTAAATCTGCTGTGGCAATGTCATCTCTGGCAAATGTCAGATGGCATTGGGAGGTGCTAGGCTAACCGAACCGGATGGGCGGCGGGACGCTGCCGCTCATCACCCTTTTATCTCATCATTCATCATATTTCTATATATTTTACAACCGAAGTTTATCGACTTTGGTTTTTTTTATTGTTTTTTATTTTAGTAAAAATCGGTTCATATTATGTTTTTAAATCATAATGATAGCCTATATTTTGTCTAACAAATCTCTATTCAATCCTGTTAAAAATTAGTAGATTAATTCTTCATCATATTCTTAAAACAGATAGTATGTGATAAGGAAGGTATAAGGATAGAATAAGGGAATGATTTAGTGGTATAATATATAATTTCCGTGTTTTTAGTGTCTTTTAGTGTTTTTAAAATACTCAATAAAAAACGATCAGGGTGGCCTTCAACAAAAGAAGAGATCTGCTTATAATTATGACAATTTTGACTTAAATTGAATCAAATCATGAAGCGTATTGATATTGTAGAAATAGACAATGTCATCAGGCTGAACATTAAACCAATTTACTCTGATCTTGTCTGTAAAACCGTGAATAGAATAATTCTGATTTTTCAGCATAGACTCAATAAAAGGTAAACAGGCTTTATGGTAGAGGCCATGCAATGGTTCTATCCCTTCAATATGTCTGGGAATGACTGCCATAAACGGGTCGTTTTTCTGTGTGCAAGATGCTCGCAGTACGGAAGAACTTCTGATTAAGTCCAGTTGTTTGAATATCAATGCCTCATTCAAGTTTGGCATGTCACAGGCAAATACAAAAATCCAATCGGTTTTAGAGTTGAGTAATGCAGAATGAATCCCAGCCAAAGGACCGCAATTTTTAAAATAGTCTTCTGAATGAGCAATATCAGGGCATTTTTGCTTTAGGATTTCTTTTTCTGTGACGATCATAAGCTCTTTGAAGAACTGTTTCAGCATCGCAATTTCTATTTCAATCAGAGATTGATTACCGATTTCAATCAGAGATTTTTCACCGTAAAAACGGGTGTTCTTACCGCCTGCAAGAATCACTCCAGTTACTAAATGAGATAGATCAGCCATTTTCTAAAATCTGCTTTCCTTTTTCAGTGATGAATCTATAATCGCCATCTCTGCGTACAATGCCCTCTATATCAAAAATCGCAAGGAGTAACAAACAGATTTTACGATTTCCATCAATGAGATCGCGATAAATGGATACGGTAATCCCTTCCGGATGTTCATTCAGATATTGTAGTAATTTAAGTCGGTTCTCATCTACTACTTTGTAATAAATATAGCTTTCCTCAATATAATAAGCCTTTTTCTTTCTAACAAGATAAGTCAACAACTGTTTAAGAACCTTCTCATTGATATTCTGATATTTCGCTTTACGAGACATTTCAGACCATAAGGGCGTTTGCATATTACAATGTCTGATAAATGTTTCTGTCCATTGTAAGGCTTTATTGGTTTCTGATGTAAATGCGACTTTATGGCTTTTTAATGCATACGTATTATCTTTTTTTTCAATTAAATCAAGCTCTGTCAACGATTTTATAACCCACATCGCCGCAGTCGTTTTGTACTCAGTGGGATATTCATGAAAGACTGCCAGCAGTTCTTCAATGGTTTTTCCCATTTTATCAAATGGATTACTCTTATGCCACGTCTGAAGATGCCTTTGAAATCTGCTTTTATATCGATCTAACTGATGTTTTAACCAAAAATAAGGTTCATCTTTTATTATCAGTTTGAGCTGATTATCATTCGAAGGAACAAGCTCCAAGCTTAACAAAGTCTTATAATCAAGTGCCAGTTTTTCTGCAATTTCACTCAAAGAAACCGGATAGATATATTTCTGAGCATTTAGTAATACAGTATGGGTTAAATCACCTTCTGCCAGAATTTTCAACCAGCTTTTTAATTTTTCAGTTCTTCGTCTGTGATGTAAAGGCTGAGCATCAATGATTCTGCCTCCACCCAAGCTGATATCACTGCTGCTGTTTCTGATGATAAATGTATCTTGATAAACAAGTGGCAGAGGCTTACTCAAATGTATCTGGGCGTAGGCTGATTCACTGGGTTTCAGGGTATTCTTATCTATCAGATGAATCTTTGCAGGGACTTCATTTGTTCCTGAGATAAAAAGCACATGAGACCATAAAGGCAATTCTTTTACCTGATCAAACAACTGAAGCCTGACATCAATCCTGTTTGTACTCTCATACACCCTTGAGCTTAATAGCATCCCTTTTTGAAGAGAGGTGCTATCAATTCCGGCAAGATTGATAGAGGCTCTGTCTCCTGCCTGTATCAAATCAACTTCCTGAGCATATCTTTCAAGCCGTTTTATCTTTAATTCTTTTTTATCTGGCAATATAAATAATCGGTCATTGCTTTTTAGAAGACCGCTTAAAACCGTACCGGTAACGACTGTCCCAAACCCTTTCACCTGAAAAATTCGGTCAATATACTGACGGAAAATACCTTTTTCAGATTTTGATTGGATATCGGTCGTCAACGAAATGATGGCAGATTTTAACTCTTCAATCCCAAAGCCGGTTTTGGCTGACGTTTTAATAATTGGACAGTTTTCAAGGAAAGTATCAGCAGTAAAATCAATCAGTTCTTCATCCAAAAGATCGGTCATTTCCTGATCTGCAAGGTCGATTTTATTGATGACAATCAGTCCTTTTTGAATATTGAGCATCTGCATAATCTGTAAGTGTTCTCTGGTTTGTGGCATAATCCCACTGTCAGCAGCGATAATCAGGATAACAAAGTCAATACCGCTCACGCCTGAAATCATCGTGTTTACAAATGCTTTATGACCTGGTACGTCAACAATTCCGATATCAAGTTCTTCATTCAATCTGACATGAGTGAATCCCAGATGAATCGTTATCCCTCTTTGTTTCTCTTCTGGATGGGTATCACAGTCAAATCCGCTTAATGCTTTAACAAGCGAAGTCTTGCCATGATCAATATGTCCAGCAGTTCCCATGATGAGGTGTTTCATTTGCAATCCTTAGAAAACAACTGCGTTAACTGGTCTGTGATGAATTTCAACTCATAATCTGACAGCGTCATCATATTAAATGATAAATGCCCTTCCCTGAGAATAGCAACAACCGGAAGTTTAGCAGTCATCAATTCTAAATAAAGAGTTTCAGCTTTGACACTGTCTGTATCCAACTGCACTTCATAAGAGACTAATTCCAAATCAGGCAAAGTACCTCCGCCGGTACAAGCCTTTGCAGGCATGATTTTTGATTCAATCCCTGCTTTTTTGAGTAAGGAGAAGCATTTTTGAGCTCTTCTTTTCAGTTCAGATTCTGTTTGCTTTAACATTTGAAAAAGGGGATTATGCTTAAGCAACTGACTTTCATCACAATATAGTGCAAGGCATTCGTGTAAGATGCTAAGGGTCAATTTGTCCACTCTTAAAACTCGCATTAAGGGGTTTGTTGCAAGCTGATCGATCAATGTTTTCTTTCCTGCAATTATACCACACTGTGGTCCTCCTAAGAGCTTATCACCGCTAAAAGTGATTAGATCAACTCCCTTTGTCAGGCATTCAGACACATTTGGTTCATTTAATGGATTAAGCATATCGATCTGTTTCAGTAGTCCTGAACCAATATCATAGAGAAATGGCAGATTATTTTTTTTAGCCAGAGAGGACAATGCTTCGATTTCAACACTTTCTGTATGACCTAAAATATAATAATTTGACTGATGCGCTTTGAAAATCATGGCTGTCTGATCATTGATATTCTCTTCATAATCACTCAGGCGAGTACAATTGGTAGTGCCAACCTCCTTCAAAATGCAGCCTGATGAGGTCATAATATCAGGTATTCTGAATGAACCGCCTATCTCAATCAGTTCACTTCTTGAAACAATGACTTCTTTATTTCGGGCAAACTGATTCAGACATAAGAATACTGCTGCGACATTATTGTTGACTATCAGACAGTCTTCAGCTCCAGTCAGCAATTGAATCAATGCGCTCAGATGAACATTTCTGTTTCCTCTTTTGCCAGAATTTAGATCAAACTCCAGATTTGAATAGGAAGACAGAGTCTTAAAACTATTTTCTAAAATATATTTGCTTAAGGGTGCTCTACCCAAATTTGTATGTAATATGATGCCAGTCGCATTGATAACAGGTTTTAAAGGAGACTTTATCAAGTCTTTCAGATAATCTGAAATTTCAGCAATAAACTGTTCTTTGTCTGAGATGAGATATCCCTTGTCACGCTTATAGGCTTCAATGTACTTTTTCACGGCTGTTTTTAGCAAGTGAGGATTCTGAATGACTCCATTTTTAATCTTCGGATGATGAATGATAAAATCAACTGATGGTATTCTTAACTCCATATTACATCACACCCTGTTGATATACGATTGAGCCATGTATCATGACTTTTTCAATATTGGAAGACTGATCGGTAAAAATGATTTTAGAGATGATTTCTTCCGGTTTGTCATCATTTATCATGTTTTTGTAAAAGACCATATCTGCATCTTTACCCGCTTCAATACTGCCGATTTTGTCTTGCATATTTAACACCTTTGCGCCACCTAAAGTCATTAAATAGAATGCTTTCAAAGGATCGAGAGAAAGCTTCGTCTGTCTGTAAATTGCAATTTTGGCATGATAAGGCATTGATAATGAGGTGCCAGCGCCTATATCTGATGCTAACGCAAAATCTATCTGTTCCTGATCGATTCCAAATAAATCAAATTCACCACTTCTCAGATAAAAATTGGAGTCAGGGCAATGCGCAATTTTTGATTCTGTCTTTTTAAACAATGCGATTTCATCGGCTGTCAGATGGATCGAATGCCCAAATATCGATTTTTTACCCATGAGTCCAGTTTGATAATAGATATCTGTATAGGATTTAAATTGAGGATAAAGAGATTTAATCCAATTGATCTCATTTGAATTTTCTGACAGATGTGTCTGGAGATATGCCTCATGATCCTGAATGAAACGACCTGTTTTTTGCATGAGTTCTAAAGAGCAAACAGGGGCAAAACGTGGAGAGAATATATAAGAGAGCAAAGGCGTATTCTGATGCCATTTATGATAAAGTTCGATACTCTCTTCAAGACTTTGTTCAGTGTTTTCTTCCAGAAAGTCCGGACAATTACAATCCATCATGACCTTACCAATGAATGCTCTGACACCCATCTTTTTAGCTGTTTCAAATGCAATATTGCAAGCTTCTTTGTGTATGGTCATGTAAGCAGTAACACAGGTTGTCCCATGACTTAAAGCATTTAGATAAAATCGTGAGCAAATTGATTTTGCATAATCAGAATGATTAAACTTGCTTTCTTCTGGAAAGGTATAGCAATTTAACCAATCTAACAAATCAGGCTTGTATTTCCCCATAATATCATGCTGGGCAATATGTGTGTGCGTATCAATAAAACCAGGTAAAGCAAGCTGATGTGAAAAATCAAGATAATGATTCTTGTAAGTATCCAGAATATTTGTAATTACACCCGCTTTAATTACAAGAAAAACATCTTTTTTGTAAATTAACTCATTCTTATTCTTTAAAGTGAGAATATTTGTTTTTATGACCATAAATCCTCATTAAAAATTATTCTTCTGTTGGCAGTTTAAATGCGGTACAGATTGTTGAAATGATAATACTGATGAAATATTCGACAATCATCAAAGCAGTTGGAGCAAGAACCAGCAAGGCAGTTACTTTTAAGCTTATAGCAACAAAACTTTCAGAATATGTTATAAACCCAATTAGAGCAAAAATGATCAAAATCATCGAGATAAATCTGAGAGACCATTTCTTAAAGGCATGAAAAGCATTCATCCAAGGATTGGTATAACTATCATCCATTTGCATAAAATTCCATACGCCGGCAATATAATAGTTAAAACAGGAAAAAAACAGGTTAAACATCAGAAAAATGAAGAGATCCATTCGATAAGGAGAGAGAAAGACATAAGCTATACCAAGAGAAAGATAAAAACCAAGAGACCATAAAAACAAGCGAAGATCAAAAAAATTAAACTAAATACATTCAAAAAAAGCCCTAAGAGCATAGCCAAAAGTGGATTTTTCATATCAAACCATCCCTTTTCTTATTCCAGAGTAATTTTATTTTAAAGTTAAAAATTCGTCAATGACTTTTTTATGATAAGCAAAAGCAAAAAAAAGTAAAAAAAAGTTTGACAAATGAACAAAAAAGTACTTAATTCTAATGATAGAAGACAAAACTTATAAATAAGGAGGAGATTATGGATAACTGCATCAAGTGTGGTAAGGAACTAGAGGCTCATAATCCAGTTTGTCCACATTGTGGATTTAGGAATATTTTAGAGGGATACTCCAGTTTTCATTCAGAAAATGTGATGGTTCTGATAGAAGGGGGAACATTTAGGATGGGTTCAGATTCAGGACTTGAAACTGAAAAGCCAGAACATCAAGTAACAGTTTCTTCGTTTTATTTAAACAAATATACTGTTACTCAAAAAGAATGGTATGAGATCATGCTTTCAAATCCTTCTGAAGTTGAAGGTGATTACTTTCCAGTTGAGAATATCTCCTGGTACGATGCCATCGAGTATTGTAACAGGAAAAGTATCAAAGATTGCCTTACGCCATGCTATACGATTAACGGTAAAGACGTGATTTGCAATTTTGACTCTAATGGTTACAGACTGCCAACAGAAGCGGAATGGGAGTTTGCAATGCGAGGTGGCAACAAGACAGAAAACTATCATTATTCAGGCTCAGATGATATCCATGAAGTTGCCTGGTTTATTGAGAATTCAGAATTTTCATCCCATCCGATTGGCACCAAAAAGCCAAATGAGCTTGGGTTGTATGATATGAGCGGGAATGTATATGAATGGTGTTGGGATCGATTTGATTTTTACACTTCAGAAGAAAAAGTCAACCCAAAAGGGCCTGAAACTGGAGAAAACAGGGTTTTTAGAGGGGGTAGCTGGAGTAGTAAAAAAGAATACTGCACAGTTGCTAACAGATACTACAATCAGGCAGAAAAAAATGTCTTTAACATCGGATTAAGACTCGCAAAGAGTTCAAACTAAATTCTCTTTTCACAATTAAGCAGGATTATTCCTGCTTTTTTTTATCTATTTATTTTTTGGCAAAGTATAGATATCTACTTATATTTTTAAAAAGTGTTCTAAGAAAATGATCGGAGGCAAAATGAAAAGGCGTGCCTTAGTGTTAACAGGCGGGGGAGATTGCCCAGGTTTAAATGCAGTAATAAGAGCTATTGTAAAAAGAGCCTCTCAAGAGAGAGACTGGGAGATTGTAGGCAGTATAAATGCATTTGATGGAGTATTAAGTGATCCTGCAGATGTTGTTATTTTAGATGAAAAAGCAGTAGCAGGAATCCATGTCAGAGGTGGTACAATCATTGGTACAACCAATAAAGGAGGCCCTTATGCCTGGCCTGTTAAAAACAGAGATGGTTCTTGGGCTGAAGTGGACAGATCAGAAGAACTGATACGCAGATTACAATACATGGGAATAGAAGCTGTTATCAATATTGGGGGTGATGGTTCTCAAAGAATTAGTCAGCAACTTTTTGAACAAGGACTTAATATTATTGGAGTTCCTAAGACGATAGACAATGATTTAAGCTCAACCGAATTTACTTTTGGTTTTCAGACTGCAGTTGAAGCGGCAACGGATGCGGTTGATAAGTTAGTTACGACTGCTGCATCCCATCACAGAGTGATTATTCTTGAAGTCATGGGACGTTTTGCCGGATGGATAGCATTAAGTGCAGCAGTAGCCGGAGGCGCAGAAGTTTGTCTGATTCCTGAAATACCTTATGATATCAATAAAGTCATAGACAAAGTCAATCAAAGAATCATCAAAGGCAAAGGCTTTGCTATCATTGTGATTGCAGAAGGTGCTAAAAGAGTAGAGGGTGAGCTTGTATTCCAAAAATCAGAAGAAGTCGGTTATCATAATGTCAGATTAGGCGGAGCTGCCATGCAGTTAAAGCATGAGTTACGAGAAGCAGGTTGTGACATTGATATTCGGGAAACCATTCTGGGTCATTTACAAAGAGGTGGCAGACCAAATGCTTTTGACCGGATTCTTGCCTCTCAATTTGGTGTAAAGGCATTTGAAATGGTGCTTGAAGGCAAATATGGTCACATGGTCGCTTATGATCATCCTGATGTGATTGCTGTTCCTATCAAAGATGCTATTGCCAAATATAATGTTATTCAGCTGGACTCCAGGTTAATCAAATCAGCAAGAGGTATTGGCATTAGCTTAGGAGATTAAATCATTTTTTTTGGGAGGAAGTTCTTCTTCCTCCTGTTTATATTGAGGATTTATGAAAAAAATATTTATTTTAAAATCATTAGGGCTCATTTGTCTGCTCTTTGTATTAACAGCGTGTATTCCTGGAGACGGGACTCATAGTATTGAAAAAAAAGCAGGTTTTTTTTGGGGGTACTGGCATGGCTTAATTGCACCAATTTCTCTTATCCTTAGCTATTTCAAACAACATTTAAGTATATACGAAATTCATAACAATGGATTTTGGTATAATTTAGCTTACTATATTGCTATAATTTCTGGATTTGGATCGCTTAGACTAATCAGGAATCAACATAATCATAAGGATTAAAATCCTGAAATACACATAAAGAGGCCGATTAAACAGCTTTGATATTCAGATATTATCTTTTTTTCAGTAAATCATGGACTGATTTTCAATAATAAAAAGTATCAAAGACAAAAATAGCTTGACATTTTTTTTATTAAAATAGAAAAAAGAAATATAATAAGAAATTTGAAGGTGAAAATTGAAAAAAAAAATATTGATCATCACTACTGGTGGTACTATAGCTATGAAGTACGATTCAGAAAAAGGTGTCATTCCTTCAACTGAATTGATTGATTTTCTAAAAAGTTTTCCAAAACTTGATTCTGTCGCAAATATTGATATTCTCGAATTTTCCAATATTCCAAGTCCCTATATGACACCTGAAAAAATGTTTGAGCTTTCAAAGTTTGTAGATTTGAAGATTATTGATTATGATGGGATTGTTATTACCCATGGGACAGATACTCTTGAAGAAACTGCGTATATGCTTGATCTGACTCTAACAACCCGAAAGCCGGTAATTTTCACCGCAGCAATGAGATCCGGAGATGAATTAGGTCTTGACGGACCCAGAAACATTGTTGGATCTGTACGTGTTGCAGCTCATTCAAATTCAATTGACAAAGGTGTTTTAGTCGTAATGAATGATGAAATCCATACAGCAAGGGATGTTGTAAAAGTAGATACAGGTCGGGTTGATTCATTTGAATCTCCCGGTTATGGTGCTTTAGGTTATGTTGATTCTGATGATATTATATATCACCGTCAAATAATCCAAAGAGAAAGCGTATGGACTGATAAAATAGAAACAAACGTAGATCTGATAAAAATGGTATCGGGAATGGATAACCGCTACATCAAAAGCTCAATTGAAAATAAAGCAAAAGGTGTTGTTCTTGAAGCATTTGGCAGAGGCAATATTCCTCCCTACCTTATGCCTGACATTGAAAAAATGATCGAAAAAAATATGATCGTTATTTTAGTTTCCCGAGCTTATACAGGCAGAGTCTTACCTGAATACGGCTATACAGGAGGAGGCAAAGACTTAGTAAGCCACGGTGTAATACTTGGAGGTGATCTTCGAGGACCCAAAGCACGTATAAAATTAATGTGTTTACTGGGCAAATATAATGACCCCAGTGCTGCTAAGAAAATGTTTATATAATGAATGACAAACACATTTCAAAACCCAATAACATCCAGTTGCAGGGATTAACTCAGACAAGAGGCTTACATGAATAAGTTGGTTTGTCAATTAACTTAACTTTATAAAAAATAGGCGAAGCTAAACGGCTTTTGCCCTTAGAAAAGGAGATAAAATGAAAGGCTCAATGGTTGCATTGGTTACTCCATTTAAAAACAAGGAAATTGATTATAATGCACTTGAAAAATTAATCGATTTTCACCTGTTGAATCAAACTGACGCAATTGTTTTATTAGGAACAACAGCAGAAGCCGCTACATTAGCAAATGACGAGAAAGAAAGTTTATTACGTTTTGCTACCCAAAGATTAAAAGGGAAATTACCAATCATTATAGGTACAGGTAGTAATAATGTTAGTCAAACAATTTCAAATACAGTTAAAGCAGAACATTTTGGTGCTGATGCGGCTCTTATAGTTACCCCCTATTATAACAAACCAACTCAGGAAGGGATATACCTATATTATAAAGAAATTGTTCGTAATACTAATATACCCATTATCATGTACAATGTACCAGGAAGAACAGGTTGTAATCAAAGTGCTGAAACAACGATACGATTAGCCAATGAATTTCCTGGAAAGATTATTGGTATAAAAGAAGCCAGTGCAGATCTTGTTCAAGCAGGAAAAATTATAAAATATGCGCCCAAAGAATTCTTTGTCCTTTCTGGAGAGGATGCTCTGAATTTACCTTTAATGTGTATTGGAGCTAAAGGATGCATTTCAGTTACAGCTAACATTGTACCCCTAAAAATGCACCAATTGATTCAATATGCACTTGACGGTAACTTTAAGGAGGCAAACAAAATACATCTTGAATTAATAGAACTTAATCAAAATATGTTTATTGAAACAAATCCTATTCCAGTTAAAAATGCACTTGCGCTAATGGGAATGATGGAAAAAGAAGTACGTTTACCGTTATGTGATTTAAAAGCTGAAAACTTAATGATTATTGAAAGTTGTCTAAAACAATATCAACTGATCTAACCAGATATTCAATATGATTGTTTTATTACTTTCAAACATCTGGAACATCGATGCCTGAAGAAAAAAGAAAGAGCAAAACCCTCGATAGAAAATGGGGGGTTTTTGACTCTCATAATATCATTTGTTACAGAACCAAACGATTTGAAAATATTATCGTTTGTGCAAGTCAATGCTTAGAGAGATGTGATCTCTTTAAGCGTTTTTTTAATCTGAATATTCTGCAAGAATATATCGAACAACACCCCGAATATGAAATATTAGGAGAAATAATGGCACAATCAAAAACGACAACCAAAAGCAACACAAAAACTGAAACTGTTAAACAAAAGCTCTATTGGGTAATAACGGAAAACACTTTTGAAGAAGTTACTGAATCAGAACTAATTAATAATCCTGTTCCCTATCTGGGAAAAGTAATTTTTGAAAAACCTAAAGACCAATTTGAACTGATAGTAACACTTAAAAAGAAAGCAGGAAAATAAAATCAGGACATCATTTTCATAAAACTCAGAATGTTTTGTTTATAAATCTGATAAAGTTCATTGACTACTGAGGCGTAGTATGGCCAGAAAAACTGTAACAGGTAAAAACCAAGCAGTATTTCCAATACTAACATAATACTGAATATATCAGCTTCTTGAACCATACGGTTTAAAATACCGATCATGACCTTAATCAGTAATAGAAGAATCATTACCGGAGCTGCAATCCTGATTCCTGATTCTACGATTTTCTGTAAGATGAACATAAACTTAGGCAAGAGTTCTACGGGTAGTTTTAATCCGTTTATCGGGATGATAAAAAAACTATCCACAATCACTTTTATAAAGAAATGATGGCCATTAATGGCAAGTATCATGAGTACAGCGACAATATTAAATAATTCAGAGATTGCTTCTGACTGTTCATCATACAGGGGATCAATCATTTCTGCCATATTGATTCCCATCATATGCCCTACCTGATTACCCGCAAAGCGAAAACTTTCGAACAAAATAGCAGTAAAAGATCCAATACATAAAGCGACAACAGATTCTTTTATCATTAAAAAAATAAAAGCAACAAACTCTATGGGTAAGCTTTTATCATAAGGAATCAGTTTAAAACAAATTAATGATAAAAAAAAAGAAAAAAATACCTTAACCCGAGGATCGAATGTCTCATTGGAAAATAAGGGTAAAGTAACAAATAATATAGAAACTCTTATAAAAACAAGAAGCCAGTTTTGAAATTCGACTAAAGTAATACCAAGGGTTTCAAACATAGACTAATGCTATTTTATCGTAATCATGATATTCATGATATAGTTAAAATATTCAATAAATTTATTAATCATCCAGGGTATAGTCAATAATAATACAACCATTATCGATAGAATTTTGGGTATAAAAGTCAGAGTCATTTCTCTTATCTGAATGACTGATTGCATAATTGATAAAATTATCCCGATAATCAAGCCTGTTAACAGAACTGGTGCTGATATGATCATCGTATAGTAAAGAGTTTTAGTTGCAATTTCAATAACTAATTCCTGACTCATATAGCACCTACCAGTTAATACTTCTGACTAAAGTCTGAATGACCAGGTACCAGCCATCAACAACAATAAATAAAAGAATTTTTAATGGTGCAGATATCATAGCAGGTGGTAACATCATCATACCCATTGACATCAAAATACTTGCTACGATCATATCAATCATCAAGAATGGCAGATATATTAAGAAACCCATCTCAAATGCAAGTCTTATCTCACTTAGAGCATAAGCAGTGACTAATACAGGTAAAGAAATTTCATCAGAATTTTGAGGTTTTGGAAGACGTGACATGTTCAACATTAAAGCGAGATCTTTTTCCCTTGTTTGTTTTAGCATGAAATTTCTTAGTGGCTGGATACCGTTGTGATAAAACTGTTCGTGTGTTAACTCCGCTTTTAAATAGGGTTGAAGTGCCCTGTCGTTAATTTCTTTAAATACAGGACTCATGATAAAAAAAGTCAAAAATAAGGAAATACTTGCCATTATCTGATTGCTAGGTACAGGCTGTGTACCTAGCGCTTTTCTTACAAAAGACAATACGATTGAAATTCTTGTAAAACATGTCATCATAATCAAAATAGAAGGTGCTATTGACAATATTGTCAGCAATAGTAGAATTTGTAAACTATTAGATACATCTTTTGGAGAATTACTTCGATCAAAACCAATATTAAGTCTTGGTACGACTTGTGCATGAATAGTGCACAAAATCAAAGTAAAAAACAAAACAAGCAAAAGTGTTTTTCTTTGTAATAGTATATTAATAATCTTTTTAAATCTCATGTTATCCTTTTTTTGCCTTAAACTTATTCAAAATATGATTGAAATTGCTTATATTTTTGGTGTTCTTTTTTTGTAAGATTTCTTCTATAATTACAGGGTCTTCTATTTTATCAATAATTTGAGTATTATTTGAACCAGAAGATAAAATATAGAGTGTTTTATGAATACTGATTATTTGAATGTATTGTTTGAATCCTACCGGTTGAGATTCTAAAACTTTGATGAGTTTATCAGAATTGATTAACTGATTCTGATTTAGTCCTTTGACAAATCGAAGTATTAAATACATTAAGATACTTATCATAATCAAAGTGGCAATCATTTTTATCATCATCCAGCTAAAAGAGGGTGATTCAACCGGTTTTACAGGAACTGGCGGTTGAGCGTAAAGTACATAATTAGTAAGAGAATCAAGATATGTACTATCTTGAATGCCGGGACTAGTATTAACTAATGTATCTGAAATGGTAGAAGCGTTATCATTAAAAACAGCGAAAAGCAAAGAGAATGAAAAAAGAGTTAAAACTAGAAGATAATATTTCATTAATCTGATCCTAAACTTCTAATTCTCTCTTCTCTCGAAACCAGGCTAACAATGCGTACAGCATAATTATCATCTGCAACCATTACTTCTCCAACGGCAAATTTCTTGCCGTTAATCATTAAATCAACCAGATCTCCTGCCAACTTATCAAGTTCTACAACTGAGCCCTGACCAATTTCCAGTACTTCTTTAATTTTCATATCTTTTCTGCCTAATTCAACAGTTACAGGCAGACTTACATCAAGCAATAAATCTATATTGATATTTTTTCCACTAGATGGACGTACTTCTTCAAATTCACTGAATTGAGCTCTAGAAACCCTTACTGGTTCTTCTTGTTTTTTAGGAGCAGTATTAAATGAAGTTTGGTTTGAACTAAAAGAAGGAACATCATCAGCAGAAAAGCTGTTATTAATGCTTTCAATAGATTGATTATCAAAGATTAGATAACACTGAAATTTTTTTCCAACAACACTGAATTGTAATGTAAGCATTTTATTGTCTATGAAAAAATCCTGTTGAATTTCCATATCGGTAAGTTCTATATCACCAACATTTCCAGTCAGGTTTATACCTTCACCAGAAAATTCTGCAGTCATACTCCCTAATATCTGATTACACATTTCTTTCATGGCATCATTATGTTCATCAGGGATATATTCAGCCTCACCTTCACCAAGCATCATTAAATCAGCAAGTGTAGATACAGCATTCTTATCGATGACTAATTGAAGTTGAAAATTTTGTTGACCTGTATACATAATAGATAACAATACACATGGTATTTCAATTCCTGTATTAATTTGAGAAAAATCAAAATCATCAAAACCTGCAATATCAAAATTAATACTTTGGTTAGTTATTGTACCTAAAACGCCAGATGCATTACTGGTAAAAAAATCAATAAATCGGTTTATTTGTGGAGAGGCATTCATATAATATCTCCTTCTTCATCTACTATATGCTCTACTTTAAATGAATATTTTTTATTATGAACTCCGGGAGCTCCCGAAAATTTAGGGACATTTTGTACTTTAGCAATAAATGGGTCAGTAATTTTCTTTTTTAAAACAAGTATGTCATTTTGTTCAAGATTTACAAAATCCTGAACAAAGATGTCAGTATTACCAATTTCTACAGTAAATTTTATCTGAGTATTTTCAAGTGTTCTGTATAGACTTCTGGTATCAGCTTCGTTTGGTTTTTTCTTTGTTAATGCAATATAATTTTGATTTACTAATTTCTTGAGTATTGGTTCCAACATAAAGTATGGAAAGCATAATAATAAATAAAATTCAAAATTTCTAGCTATTATTGGAAAGTTAAAGACAATCATCGTTTCTGAAGCAGGAGCGATAGTAACCAGCTGAGGATTAGTTTCAAAAGTAAGAATATTAGGCTGTAGAATATCAATATGCTGCCATGCTTCTTTTAAGAATTCCAAAACTCTTTCAGAGACACTATTCATTACAGATCTTTCAATGATTGTTGGTGTTGCTTCGTTTCTCTGTATTGTACTACCGGTTCCACCAAATAAACGATCTATAATAAAAAAAGATAAATTTGGATCAACTTCAAGCAGAGCCTGACCGTCCAGGTTGGTTATATCAAAGATATACATGTAAGTAAAATCTGATGCTGACATAGTAAATTCAAGATAGGTAACCTGTTCAATAGTTGGAGGTTTTACATCAATCATTGTTCGAAGTTGATTAGATAGATAAGTTGCTAATAAACGGGCAAAATTGTCATGAATATTTCGAAGAATCTTTAACTGTTCTTTAGATACACGATCAGGATGCCTAAAATCATATAAACGAACTTCTTTCTTTTTATTATCAAGTTCGAAAATTTGTTCAGGACCCTGCTCCTGCGAAAGCAGCGCATCTACTTCTTCCTGAGTGAGTAATTTACTCATGAAACACCCTTATTGCATAACATACTGTGGAAATAGTACATTCGTTATTTTTCCTTCAATCAACAAAGCATTGACGTCTTTTTTGATTTCCTTTTTAAATATTTCACGATTATCTATGTTTTGTAGTTCATCTTTTGATTTTAATGAAAAGTATGTAAGAATTTTGTCTTTAATCAATAAATCCTTATTTTTTAACTCAGTAGGAAGATTTTCATTTTTTATTTGGTATTCAAGAGCGATAGAAACTACTAAAAAACTTTCAGGAGAATCTTTAGGATTAATAACAATGTCACTTAAATTAGCAATGGCATATTCAGTTAGATAGTCTTTCGCTTTCACTTTTGGTGAAGTTGTTCCTTCTTTGCCCTGCTCAAGTTGTTCTACATCACTTTCTGAGTCTTTTTGATCTTCATTCTTTTTTTCTTCAATTTTTATTGGTTTAATATTTTGATCATCTTTCTTAAAAACAAAAAAATATAATACACCAGCTAAGATTATCTGAAGAACAACAATAATAATTATGATTAAAATACTTATTTTTCCTGAGTTATTTACTTTCATTATTATTCTCCTACATTAGAGATTATATTCCTACGAACTTCGCCTTTTAAGTTTACAAAAATTTCAACCCGTCTGTTTAATGATCGACCTTCTTCGTTAGTATTATCAGCAATTGGTCGATTTTCTCCATAACCTATCACTTGAAAACGACTGTTGTTAACTCCATAATCAATTAATTGCCTTGTAACAGCTAATGCTCTTGCAAAAGAAAGTTCCCAGTTTGAAGGAAACTCAGGTTTATTGATTGGGAGATTATCAGTATGTCCTTCAATTCTTATTTCATAAGGAAACAAGACTAAAACATCAGCAATCAGTTTTAAAACAGGAAGTGCTGATGGTTTTAGATCTGCAGCACCTGTGTTAAACAACATAGGTGCAGAAAGATTAAAATGAATATTATCTTTGTTGCTTGTTACCTTCAACAAGTCAGATTCTCCTGATTTTGCGGTCATTTCTTTCATCTGTCGGATTAGTTGTTCTATTTGTCTGTCAGCTTTTCCTCGTCCTACTGAGAAAAGAGGCATCTTGGTCATCGGTAAAACCTGACCTTTCGAAGATTGAAGTACACCTAATGCACCTTTAAGTGAAGTAGTCGCCATTGAAAATTTATTCTGTTCTATAGAAGAAAATGATATCAGTAATACGAAAAATGTAACCAGTAATGTCATCATATCACCATAAGTCAGCATGTACTCTGGCGCACCAACTTTTGGACATTCTGGACATTTTTTCTGTTTAGCCATTATTTAGATCCTTTTCTTAGTTTTGGAGCAATAAAGGTTTCCAGTTTATCTCTTAATACACGGGGATTATCTCCGGATTGTATTGATAAAATACCATTTAAAATTATATTTTTTTCGAGAACTTCAAGTTTTGATCTTCTATCCAGTTTTGTGGCCAGTGGAATACAAATAGTATTAGCAATCAATGAACCATAAAAAGTGGTAATCAGCGCTACAGCCATACCAGCACCAATATTACTTGGATCGTCAAGCGCTTTCAACATCTGAATCAGACCGATCAACGTACCAATCATCCCAAATGCAGGGGCTAATGAACCTAAGGCATCAAAAATGGATTTTCCCACTTTGTGCCTTTCTTCAATGTTTTCTATTTCAATACCCATTACGCCTTCAATGACCTGGACTTCATTTCCATCCACAGCTAATTGAATTGCCTTTTTTAAAAATTCATCAGACAAATTTCCTAATTCTCTTTCTAAAGCCAATAAGCCTTCTCTACGTGCTTTTTCACCTAAATCAACAAGACTGTCAATCATTTTTGGGTAATCTTGTGGTTTTGAAAAAAAAGCCTTTTTAAGAGCTCCCATTGCACCCATTAGCTCAGGAATTGGATATGACATTAAAACAGCTGATAAGGCACCACCAATCACAATCATTATTGATGCAGGATCAATAAATGACCCCATATCTCCAGCTAAAATAATCGGCACAAAGACTAAGGCATACGCCAATGCCATTCCTATAACTGTTCCGATATCCATAAATTACCTCAATTTTTTCGAGAAGAATCCCAATTTTTAAATGCTCTGCTTTTAAACTCAATAATTTTATCTATAACTTCATCTATTGTTTCTTTAACTATGAGTTTTTTCCCTGTTGTTAAACTTATAATAGTATCCGGAGTAGATTCGATAAATTCCATTAAGTCATTATTGATATATATTTCCTGACCATTGATTTTAGTTAATCTAATCATCTTACCTCCAATCTTGAACCAATTTATAAGAAACACTAAAAAAGTCAATAAATTGTTGTAAATAATCTTATTTTTATAAATTTTTACGATTTTATAACGCTGGATTATTCGGTATTTCATTCACTTCTATTTTTCTTCCACCCAATAATCGACAAGAATTACAGAAAACTTTAGTTTTAAAAAAAAACAAATGGGCAAGCAAGCTTGCCCACTTGATTAAGCTATTTATCGTTTCATACGATCTATAATGGTTGATAGAATGGTATCAGCAGTATTGATCACCTTAGAGTTTGCTTCCAGTGCTCTCTGAGAGATAATCAGTTTTGCAAATTCATCGGTTAGATCGACATTTGAACTCTCCAGATAACCTGCTTTGATAACAGTTTTGTTGTTTTCACCTGCCCAACCAATAATTGCATTACCAGATGAACCATTTGAAGAATAAAGGCTGTTACCTTCTTTTTGTAATCCTGATTCATTGGTAAAGTTTGCAAGAGCTATCTGGGCCAAAGTTTTGGTAACACCATTAGAATAGATACCGGATATAATTCCCTGGTCATCCACATTGATGTTATTCAATACACCAAGTGCATAACCATCCTGTTGAATTGCCACATTGGTACTTGCAGATGCAAGCTGAGTCATTCCTGTAAATGATCCGGCATTACCTGCATTCAGACTAATACTGACTTCACCACCACCAGGTGCATTGAATTTAAGGGCATCGCCATTATCGTATAAGAAAGCCTTAAGGGATCCATCTTCATTAAAGCTGGCAGTTCCACTGTTACCTGAATGAGGAGCGATCTTTCCATCATCAATCACAATATTCCAGAACCATTTGTTGGTACCAGGCTGGGTATCCTGAGTATAATTGATTTCTACAGTATGTTTTTGACCAATATTATCGTAAACATCAATCGTGGTGCTGTGTTTTCCTGTTTCACCTTCAACCTGAACAGCAAATGATGGAAGCTGGATAACAGAGTTATTCGATCCAGCCGAGCTGCCTGCACTATTCTCAAAAAATGAAGCTAAACCAGCTCCTTTATTCAATGTTCCGTCAGGGCGTGATCCTTCAACAATTTGAAATGAAGTATAATTGTAATCATCAGAAAGATCTGAATCTGAAAAAACAATCTTTCCATTAATCAATTCAGCATTCATCCCAGGAAATTCATTACTATTGTTTATCTGACTAACTAAATCATTTAATGTATCACCGGTGGTGTAAGAATATGTATATGATTTTGTTGTTCCATCCATTAATGTCGCTAACACTTTGATTTGATCATTATCTTGATATGCAGAACTTATCTGGTTTAATTCATTGATTAATGTTGTAGAATCTGCATTATCTAAAGTTGGAGGAGTATTCGCTGTATTAGTATAAGTAAAAGCTGTTTTCATTTCAAATTTTTCTTTAGTAAATTCAATATCAAAACCTTTTGTTGATCCCATATTCGACATCCAAATTGAAGTATGACTTTCACCTGATGAGTTGTCAGTAAGTTTAATCTTTCCTGTTGTATTATCAAATGTAGCTGTTACACCATAAAATGTAGAGTTAATCTTTGATAATAAATCCTTCATTGATTTTCCGTCATAACCATCTTCTTTTGCTCCATAAGTAAATATAGAACTCTTATATGTGCCATCAGGATTTGTACCTTCAATTTTTAATTGACCACCAATCTCCATATAAGCACCACTTATGTCTAACAGATCTGAAGTTATTGATGCATTTTGAATAGTTGAAAGAGTATTAGTAAATTGATATGCAATGCTATTGTCACTTTTATTCTTTATGACTATGTTGTTACCATCCAATTCTGCATAAAATCTGGCAGTTCCACTTTGTGAATTCAAATCATTAAGAATAGAATTAACTGTTACATTTTTATTCGCAATGACATAAGCATCGGTTGGAGGTGTTTCATTGTTTTCATATCCGGTTATATTAATTGTTAACGGATAGTTGTTTGAATCATCTGATTCAAGTACTGACATTGGATAGTTTATACTTTCCAGTTTATCTTCAGACTCATGACTTTCAGTTGTTGCTGTATGCTTAGTTGTTGCAGTCAGGAAAATAGTTGTATTGTTTTCACCACCACTATTGGCAATTAATCTAAACTTACCATTCTGATCAATTGAACAGGTTGAACCATCTATACTTGTACTGTTGTAAGCCTGATTGATTTTATTCATTAAATCATCGATTGTTGTACCGTCTTTTCCATAAGTAAATGTCCAGTTTTGATTATCACTGCTTAAAATTTTTGTACCATCTTTTAATGTACCTGTTATTTCTATCTGATCGCCCAGATGCATCTTTAAACCGTCAATCTCAGCAAGATCTGTTGCACCATTTGCTGCTTTCCCATTTGATGTTTTAAAAGCAGCACCACCAACCCATTCTTCGATCTTTGAACCATTTTTATCCAGGTTACAGTACAAATCAATATTACTGGTTGCCTTAGCCGGCTCTTTACGACCAAAAGGTAAAACTATTTTTTGTATAGCTGTAGTTGAAGGTAAATTACCATCGGTATCGGCAGCTCTACCCATCATATAGTAATTTCCACCCTGAGACATTAAACTACCATCATCCTGCACCTGTAAAGCGCCTGCTCTGGAAAAAAATCTTCTGGTTCCGTCTGTTACAACAAAAAATCCTTTGCCATTGATAGCTAGGTCAGTCACCTGACCTGTAGAATCAAGAGAACCTTGTTTATAATTTGTATCAACACTTGAGATAACGGATCCTCTACCAATCTGAACAGGGTTTGCACCACCAAAGTTACCTGCTGTTCCTCTAGCGCCTGAGATTGTTTCTGATAATGCATCAGCAAAAGTGATACGATTTGATTTGAAACCGGTAGTATTTACATTTGCTATATTATTGGATATAACATCCATTTGAGCTTGTTGGTTCTTAACACCAGTGATTCCTGAATAAAGTGATCTTAACATTTTTTCCTCCTGTTTTATTTATTAAGGGTGCATCTGTCGTTCAGCACCCGGAGGCTCCCTCTGTGAGGTCCAGCCTTTAACTTTCTAAGATCATTGCACTGTCAATTTGTGTAAATATATTTTCTTTAATTGAATTTTGATCCATCGCCGTAACCACTGTCCGGTTTGGGATGTTTACCACATAAGCGACATTATCCATCATAATCAAAGAATCTCTTCCCCCTTTTTGAGAAATCCTGCTTACAGCATCTTCCAGACGGGACTTGTCACTCTCATTGAGAGAGATATTTCTTTGTTCCAATCTGTTTAGCGCATGAGCAGAGAACGATAATTCTTTGGGCTTTAGCTGTTCATTGAGTATTTCTGCAAAACTTTGTTGTCTTTTGTTTTCTATACTGGTGTTTTGTTGATTGACAGAATACTCTGAATTAACCGGAATAGGTACCTGATTTACAATTCTGTTAATCATTTTTTTCTCCTTACTGTCCCATTACTCTGGAAATAAACCTGCTGAGTTCTTCATTGACAGTATTTGAAATGCCTGGTTTGCTCATAGTTGTTGTAGTATTGTTACCAGAAGTATTTGTTGAGTTACTTCCATTTTGATACTGTTCAACAGACCAGATATCACTTAAGGATACAGTTTGTCCGTTTACTAAAAGATATGGAGTTCCTCCAGAATAAGTAATCCCTTTAACAACACCATAGTTAATTGTTTCAGCAGTAACGGAACCATAGGCATCCTTAGCTTCAACCGAAAAAGTATAATATCCGGAATCACTGCTTTTGCCATTACTGTCTCTTCCATCCCACTGAAACGCTCTTTCTCCAGCCTTAACATTATTCGCTGTCATTGTAGAAACCTGTTTACCATTTTCATCGTAAATTTTTACAGTTACATTGCTTGCATCTCTTGGTAACTCAAAATACATCGATGATTTTTCTCCCTCAACATGAGTAAATCCGTTTCCAGAAGACTTAACAGCCTTTCCAATCAATGAAATCATATATGAGTTGTTCATGGACTGACTGATCAGAATTTGAGACTGAATGTTTTCATTGATATTTTGAAGTGTTTCCAATTGACTAAACTGTGCTAATTGAGTTGCAAATTGGTCATTGGAGACTGGATTCATTGGATCCTGATACTTTAACTGTGTAGTTAGCAACTCTAGAAATTCATCTTTACCCATAATAGATTTTTTAGTAAGCGTTTGAGATGCAGTACTTTGTGCGTTATCAGATATTCCAACAAGATCGCTACTCATTTTATCTCCTTTCTTTTATATTGTATATTCGATTGAATTATATCCATAATCTTTTTTAATCAAGATATCATCATTCTGAGAGCTTATTATTTGTTCTTCTTGGCCAAAATGATGATTTGAAGATTTTTTTGAAGCGTGTTGTGGTTGATGTTGACTAGATTCTTTGTTAAAATCATACTCAACAAATACATCGTTAAATCCCTGTGATTTTAACTGTTGTTCTAATTGGTTCATATTTTCTTTTAAAGACTCTAGTCTTTGAATATCTTCAACTTCAAAACGTACATAAATCTTTTCGCCGTGTTTTTCGATATTTGCTTTAACTAATCCTAATTCTTCTGTTTCAATTTCAAAAACTGCTTTTTGGTTCTTTTTGTTTTGTCTTAACTGATGAACTGTTTCTTGCAATTTAGGTAAAAAGTCTGTAAACGACATCCTGTTAACAAACTTGGAAAATTCCTGACTTGTATGACTATCAGAGGTTTGATAGTTTTGATTATACGATTCATAATTTTGTGATTTAGATTCCTGATTCAACTCTGATTGATTTTGTTGTTTTGATTTTGTATTTGATGCATTAGTCTTTTCAGTGAATAATTTGTTTTCATTTTGAGATAATTCAGTTTTTTCACTATTTTTTTCAGTCTTATTGTTAATTACTATTGTTTGGATTTTTTCCTGGCCATTATTATCTAGATATTGAACAATAAAGGGCTCTCTGTTATCGATATGATCCTGAATCATATCAATTCCAGATTCTTTAGCTGATTGATTACTGTTTTCAAAAACATAAAACATCTCATCACGCCCTTTCATTCTTTCTGTTGAGCTAATTTTATCACTCGATATATTATTTTTTTGCATTTGTTGTGCCATATCTTTTTCAACTATCTTATTTCTTTTATTTTCAATAATTTGTGAATTTTCTGAAACAATGTTACTAGTATTTTTTTCTTCTATATTTATTGTTTTTTTCTTGTAATCAGGTAAAACATTCAGATCCTGTTTGTAATTTAAAATTTGAGATGTAGAAGTTATTTTGGAATTCATATTATGTATCTTTTCACTAACGTTATCAGATAAATTACCGGAAATATTTGATCTTTTTTGAGGAGAAACTGCCTCAAAGTGTGAAGTTTTTTCGTTTGTTTCTTTCTCTTGTTTGTTTGAAAACTTTAACGGTTTTGATTCCTTATTTTGAAAACCAAAAGACAGCTCATGTTGGTTAAATGAAAAATTGTTTTGAAAATCTGGTTTACTCATTGATTGGTATTTATAATTATGATCTGAAAATTCTACAGTATCTTTTTCATTAACTCTGTTTGAAAAATTTTCCTGATTTGCTTTTATCGGCTTTAAAATATCCATATTAGTTTTAGTTGCATGATCGATTGTTTTTGAATTATGATTTAGAGAATGTTGAACAATTCTTTCTGAAACATTAGGTTGCTTGAAACGATTTTGCTGGTCTTTTGTAACAACGCTAGCTTCTGTGTTTAGGTCTTTTTCTTGATAAACAGAAGAATTATCCGATGAAACTGTTGGTTCTTTGTAATTTAATGTATTTGAAGTTTTTTCTAATGAATTTGGTTTTGTATTAAGTTCTGATGTAGAAAAAAGTGGTGTTTGATCAGAATCATTAAAAGAGTTATGTACGATTGCAGTATTGTTATGATTACTGCTTATTTTGCTATTTTTGGGGTCACTCTTATGATTAATAATGTATTCTGTAGAATTATCATTGAATAATTTAGTATGATTTTTTTCAGGTGTTTGAAGTATTTTATTCTGAAAATCAATTTTGTTTTCTAACTTAGAAGATTTATCATTTTGTGTAAATTCTTTAATATGCTTATTTGAATTTTGTTCTAGTGTATCTGAAGGATATATTTTAAAATTATTATCATGAGAACTATAAGTTTTTGTGTTAAAATTAGATTTATCATCTTTAACAAGGTTAACTTTTGCATTTTTGATAACATTTCTGTTTAAAAGCTGATTTTCCGAAGTGGACTCGACATGCTCTATCCTTACTTTTTCAACTATATCATCCTTTTCATAGTTACTTTTTTTGTAAGAAGGATGCTTTTCTACAAAACTCTGTGTATCAGTATGTTGAATAATAGTTTGATTATCATCTGGAATGCTTAAATCAGTTTGTTTTATAATATTAGTTTTAGAAAAATAATTTTTATTTTCAGGTGTTTCTTTTTTTATATTTTTTGTATGATTTAAATTCTTATCATAATTATTTTCTTGTATGGAATCATGATCAAAAATTGGGTTTGATTTAGTATCTGAAATCTGTCTTTTTGCAGTATTTGTCTCTGTATATTTCAATCCCATATCCCTTGATTTTTTTTCAGAATAAGTATTCTTAGAATTAATTATACGAGTCTGTTGTTGTTCGTTCTGAGTTCCAGTCTTTACCTGAAAATCAGGTTTAGCTTGCTTTTCTGGTGTTTGCACTTTAACTGTATCTGATGCTTTGTTTACTGTTGGTTCAAATGATGAAATCTTTGATTCTGGTTCTACGTTTCGATTACTTATGAATGCTTGCTGAACCTTTTGAGATAATGCTTCATGATTGTTTTTAACAGGATTGATAAGAGTTTCTTTAGAGAAAGGATCTTGTTTAGCAGAAGCTACAAGTGGTTCTTTATGCTCTTTATTTAACTGAGTCTGTTGTTGTTCGGTCTGAACTCCAGTTTTTACCTGGAAGTCAGGTTTAGTTTGCTTTTCTGGTGTTTGTGCTTGAGTTGCTAATGATGATTTATTAGCTAACGGTTCAGATAATGAAATCTTTGATTCAGGTTTCACGTTGCGATTATTTATGAATGCTTGCTGAACCTTTTGAGATGATACTTCATGATTGTTTTTAACAGGATTGATAAGAGTTTCTTTAGAGAAATGATCTTGTTTAGCAGAAGCGACAAATGGTTCTTTATGCTCTTTATTTAACTGAGTCTGTTGTTGTTCAGTTTGAATACCAGTCTTTACCTGAAAATCAGGTTTAGCTTGCTTTTCTGGTGTTTGCACTTGAATAGCATCTGACGCTTTGTTTGCTAATGATTCAGGTTCCACGTTGCGATTATTTATGAATGCTTGCTGAACCTTTTGAGATGATGCTTCATGATTGTTTTTAACAGGATTGATAGGGGTTTCTTTGAAAAAAGGATCATGTTTAACAGAAGCTGCTATTGGCTCATTTTCTTCTTGTTTTAAATGAATCTGCTGGTGTTCGGCCTGAGTTCCTGTCTTTACCAGAAAATCAGGTTTAGCTTGCTTTTCTGGTGTTTGTGCTTGAGTTGCTAATGATGATTTAATTGCTAACGGTTCAGGTTCTACGTTGCGATTATTTATGAATGCTTGC
>JAKQQL010000189.1:0-1111 GCA_029564175.1 Candidatus Cloacimonadota bacterium | reverse complement strand
ACAAGGAAGATTTTGTTTATTGCTATCCTTTTATTCCATATCAATTCTCACTTTTTCAAAAAACGATTAAATCTTTATCAATAAACAATGCCTTTGAAGGAAAGCACAGTTCTGTGGGAGAAAGATCAATGCTTGGTGTTTTTCAGCAGGTTGTGAAGAAAATTATTAATAATCGATTAGGTCAAATAGCTACTTTTGATTTAATGTTTGATGGAATTCGGTCCTCGATAAAAAGTCAGATTCAGAATGCTATCATAAATGCGGAAATCCATCTAGGTAATGACTTTGCTTTAAAAACTTTGAAGATACTCTTTATGTTAAAATATGTGAAAGATTTTAAAGCAACTGTAAATAATGTGTCTGTTTTACTGATTGAAAATTTTGATCAGGATTTGCTATCTCTTAAGAAAATGGTAGAATCTGCTTTAAATCTTCTGGAAACCCAGACATATGTACAGAGAAACGGTAATGCATACGAATTTTTGACCAATGAAGAAAAAGATGTTGAGCAGGAAATCAAAAACACTTATGTTGATCCTGGTCTTGTACTTGAAGTGATCAATGATAATGTTTTTAGTTCTCAATCAGTCTTTAGATCTGGTAAAATAAGGTTTGAAGACAATAAACAGGATTTCCCATTTTCAAAAAGAATTGATAATCGTCTTTTTGGTAAGGAACACGAACTTAGCATTACAGTGATTACACCTCAAAATGATTCATATGAGAATGAGAAACAATTGATGGCAAATTCCATGAATAAACCAGAAATGTTAATAATTCTCCCTGCAGATGACCGATTTTGGGATGATCTGAATATTTATGTTAAATCACAAAAGTATATTCAGCAGAATCATACGGTTACACAATCTGAATCAATCAGAAGGATTTTGTCTGATAAACAGCAAATCAACAATGAGAGAAATTCAAGAATAAAAGCAAGACTGACCGAACTCTTAGAATCTTCCAAAGTATTGATATGTGGAGAGGTTGTTGATATAGACTCTATTGAACTAAATGCAAAATTCTCGGCCTGTTTTCAATTACTGATTAACAGAGTTTATCCAAATATTAAAATGCTTGGAAGTACAACCTACTCAGAGCTTGACATCTC
>JAKQQL010000180.1:0-3913 GCA_029564175.1 Candidatus Cloacimonadota bacterium | reverse complement strand
TTAAAATATTATGATTGCGTGAACATCAGGCAATGGTTATTAATTAATCAGTTCTTCTTGGCGGGGGTAAATTTTTATTATTCATGTTTTAATGTTTGTTTTTTGATTTTTAGTGTTGCATGGTATTCATCAATGATAATCTGAAATTCTCCCATTTTTCCAGCGTAGCATTTTTCATTTCTGTACCTATTGACTTGCTTTGTTGATAGTCTCATGTATTCTGCGATGCGTTTAATGCTGATTTTTTTGCCGTCCTGAAGTGCATATATGGCTTCCTCATAAAGCCTGATATTCCTGTTTCTTCTACCCTCAGAGTATTTTTTGATGCTCTTTCTTTGTTTATCCAGTACATCAATTTTGTCATGATTTCTCGACCAAAAAATCTTGCGTTTGGAAATCTCATCTTTGGTCTTTTTCCTTCTTAGCACTTTGCTGAAATCCAGTTCCCCATCAATGAATCTCTGGTAGCAGCTTGAAACAATAACATTGAGTTCCTTTTCATCGGGAGCAGGATTGTTATCGGGATTCAGGTCTTGGCAGTAGCAGTTATTTATTCTCTGAAGTTCCTTTAAAATCAGCTTGGGATGACAAAATGGGTTGTTGTAAATTAGTTTCATGCATATCATACTCAGAGTCTTTCCTCTCCGTCCTTCTTTAAATACCGTATTTGAAGTCAGATTTACTTCACATACATCCAATCCATCAAGACTTTCAAAATCTTCGGTACTAATTGGTTCATTGGGATTATCTCGGAATAAAATCTCATCAAGTCTTGTCTTATGTTCAACACTTGATGGAGTGTTATTCTTTAATACCAAAATTTCTAAAAAGGGGACATCAGTACTCATCACAATATTCTTTATATTATGATATCTATAATCATTAAAAACCGAATCATATATACCCACTGATGTCCTCTTTTTATCCTCTTCATTACCCACTACTGTCTCCAGATTAGACTTCCCCTTACCCATTAATGTCCCACTCACCTTATCACAACCCATTAAAGTCCCCTGATTAGACCCCTGACCCATTGATGTCTCCGTATCCCCCCCATAACCCAATGATGTCTCATCTTGATGGTTATGTATTACATTTCCATTATTATCATCTTTACCCATTGATGTCCTCTGAGCAAGTAATTCCTGACCCATTGATGTCCAGTTATTCAACATATATTTAATGTTTTCATAGTGTTCATCGTAAGAAAGGAATTCTACCTGAAGCAAAGGTTTAGGTGCTGATTTGGATTTAGATTGAAGAGGATGATTTTTAATGTATTCATCAATGTATTCCTTGCTTAGCGTAAAGACTTCTGCATACGGATTAAGCAGTGCTGTATCATCATATGGCAGGAAACAGGCACGGCTTATGTTTGAGCCGCTGGTATCGATTTTTTTGAGTTCTATATAGCTACTAAGCAAATATTCTGTTATGGCTTGATAGTAAGCGTTATGATGACTAACGTCTCGGATATCGGTGTTTATTACCAATTTAATGCCTTTACTTGGAGACCTGAAGCATCCAAATGTGTGTTTATTCCATTGTAAATTGTTGTAAAGTGTTTCAAAATCAGTTTCAGGATTGTCCTTTACATCTATATCGATTACTATCAATCCTGAATGTTGGGTTACGTTCTCACTGGTCTTGTTTCCTTTGTAACTCACTACACTAAAGTAAGCTGCGGGTAATTCTTCCTTTTCAACAAAACCTCTTGTTTTATTCGTCTGAATATCTTTAAAAATATCTTCAACAGACTCTTGTTTGCCATTTGCGATATCAAATACTTTGGGGTATACCATAACCCTGATATCATCAACTTTTCGATTTTTTTGAGTATTTATTTCTGTATTATTCATGTTCCTACATGTTTAATTTGGTAGCATGACTGCTTTCAATTCTTGTCATGCTACCATTATTATTTTCTTATGCTCAGTTCAATTTCAAATTTATTGAACCCATTTCATCCACTTCTTGAAGAAGTCGTCTTACAGCTTCCCTGATAATTTCAGAAACCGAAATCCCAGTTTTTCTCCTGATAACCTTTAATCTTTCAATCATGCTGTCGTCCATCCTTGAATAAAGGATTTGTCTTTTCTTCTCATATGCTACTTTGTAGCCTTCAACTGTCTCATTCATAACATCTTTGTATTTAATAAAGTAATTTTTGTCGAGTATTTGTAACCCATTTGTACTTATAAATACTAACAGCTTTGAAAAAAGACATAGCAATCAGTGTTTTTTAGTTACTAAATTCAGGATGGCTGTAATTATTTGTTACTGATACCATTTCATTATCAATCATCAGAAACAAAACGCCATTCTGCTCTGCAAATCCATTGATATGCATTGCGAGCATTGGTTTTGTAATATGCGTTATAAGGATTGGATAATTAATAGCCGAAACCTTATCCTTTAGGTGCAGTTCCGCCTGTTCTTCTGTATAACACTGGCATTCGGTAAGATAAATGATAGTTTTTGTCATGATAGTGGAATTTTAATTAGTGACTTAATACTTCAAGTGGGATGTCCACCACATATGCTTTTGAAAAACCACCACGAGGTTTAAGTGCCCCAACCTTAACACGGAATACTCGTTTCCCTTTAAGATATTGATGGGTTAATATTCCTTTTGAATAAGTAGCTTTATGAATATCGCTACCAGTCTTGGTACAATATGCATGGTCAATTGCTAAAATTCGATATTCAAGTAACCTGTTTTCCTGAATCAACCTTTTGAGGTGATTCTTTTCCTGATGCAGCCTTGCCAATATCTTTTCATTGGTCAGGATTGCATCAACTTCTGATTGTAAAACTGTTTTTCTCATAATATAACTATTTAATAATTAATAAATTCCACATAAAAAACCGCCAAAACTAACCTTCAACTCAATCAAAGAACTATCCAAACACTGCATTAACAGCAGGTTTACATGTTGTTCCCTTTGTTGTGGTTATTTTTGGCGGCTCGTTCCCCTCCTATGATGAAGGGGCATATTAGTCACCAGTGGTAAGGCAAATATATAACCGATTTATGTAAAATGCAAGTCTTTATATCCTGAATACCAGCATTTTGACGAATGTGTATTCTTAATGAAGAACTTTAGAAATTGTTTTTAATTAAGAAATCATTGTTCTGAATATCAGGCATATGCGATTTATTATAAAATTTCCTTGGATACTTTTACAAAGAAGAAGACTTTGACGAACGTCCAGATTTTTATGCTGGAGATTTTTCAAAAACTATAAAATTGACCCCACCAGTCAGGTCGACAGTCGCTAAGAACGTCAGATTTTTGAAATGGGATGGTTATCATTCAATCTCACAGAATAGTTCTTTAAGGTCTAATTCAAGTGTCTCACAGAGTTCAATTAAGGTAAGCAAGGTCAGATTTTCACCCCTTTCTACACGGGAAAGAGTATTGCGGTGCAAATCCAGATATTCAGCTAATTCCATCTGGGAATATCCATTGTTAATACGGTATTCTCGGATTAAGCCAGCAATGTTGTCAAGTTTCTTATGATATTCTTCTGGATAAGTTTTCTTAATCATCGGTCACGGTTTCATATAAATACTGACCAATAGATTGTGCGGCAACATCCACTTTAATTATTGTTTCCAGTACCATTTAGCTGCAATATTGCCATTTTAATGTACCATTTTCAATTCAGATAATGGCTTTATATGGATGTTTCAACGCTGAACACAGTGATTTTTTGGCTTTGTTGTGCCCACATTTAACGATTCAATGTGATTTTAATTTATGAAATGGGAGAAATGCTACAGGGATTTGAAAAATGACGTTGCATCCAGACCATAGTATTTAATCAGTTTCAATACTTTCTCTGAATTCCAATAAACCCGACCAGTGGAAATCAAAAGATACGTATATCTCGAAATCGACAATCTTCG
>JAKQQL010000175.1:0-6150 GCA_029564175.1 Candidatus Cloacimonadota bacterium | reverse complement strand
CAATTGATTCATCCTGACTCCTTCATTTCCTGTTTCTTATTCGGTTCTCATTGCCAGGCCGAGAGCAAGAGCAAGTTGTGGATCTTTTTTATCTCTGAATTTCTCAGGCATTTCGAGATTATAGAACGGATCATAGATTTCAGTTTCAAGATTAAGATTTTCTGTTAGAAATTCTGGTAAACCTTTGAGTTTTGATCCGCCACCAATGAGAAGCACTTTTTTAAAGTCACTGTTACCAGCTTCTTTAACATAGAAACGCAATGATCTTTTTACTTCAAGCGCCAATGATTCTTCAGTTGCTTTTTCACTGATATCAAGTGTGCTTAATGAAAGTGTTTGTGTTTGAATTTCCGGTCCTTTTAAACCGAACTCAAATTTAAACTTTTCTGCTTCTTCAAAAGTAATATTTCTGGATTTCATGATGTCTTTTGTGAAGTGAAAGCCTCCAAAGTCGATATCACGAGAGAAGAATTTGGATTTAGGTCCAAAAACGACCATATTGGTACGGTGAGCACCGACATTTAAGATGATATAGACTCCCTCTTCAACATAGGTATTTAATGCAAACACATTAGCCACTGCTAAAGCTTCTGCATCAATGATACCAGGTGTAAGTCCACTGCTGACCAGAGTGTTGGTATGATCTTTCATCTGATCTTTAGTTGTTGCAACCAGTAATACATTCATATTATTGGTTTTTTCTTCAATATTCAACACCTGGTAATCCAGCACCATTTCGCCACCACTGATAGGAAGATGCTTTTTTGCTTCAAAAAACAATGCAGATTCAAGCTCTTCATCTGGCAGGAAGATCGTTTTGATTTGTTTGATACTGATGTTATCGCCACCAATACAAGTCACCAGATGCTGAATTTTCTTTGAATTAATTTTCAAAGAACGCAACATCTCAGCAATTACCGGAGCAAACCGATCAGGTCTTAAATCCGAAGGAATGTATTCCAAACCTTCAGGCACAGTTTGACGAATTTCATAATTCAGCAATTTGAATCCTTCGTGTAATCGTTTCAAGTGTACGATTTTGACACTGTGTGAACCGATATCGATACCGACTGATTCTTTGAATTTCGGAACTTTTTTCTTTGCCATGATTCCTCTTTATTTTTTATTGAGCTAACAATTTAAAATGTTTTTTTGGGTATTTTAAATGACCAATTGTCATTTGAATATTTAGTAAATGAACCTGAAGAAAACTTTTCATTAACCTCCGGAAAATCTGGAGGAAATACATGAGCTAATCTTTTGTCGTACTGATAATCTTTTTCATAACCAGTTGATCTGTGAGGAGGTCCATATATGGGTTGTTTTAAAGCCCCATCATTAGTATATCTGTTTGGATCCCAAATACCTGTATCAGGATTATCACTGGCTGTACCACGACCACTTCTGTGTATAAAGCCTCTTCTTCTTTGAGCGATTGACCCATATACATGTAATGTGCCTCTTTCCCAAGTAATGTCAGTTGCTAAGTTAACTGGATTGGCACCGGCATCTTTTTCAGGCCAGACCGGATTATACCAAGGGTAATCAGATACTCCGTACAAAACCCCACCTGTTCCATTTTGAGGAGTTGAAACTGTAGCTGTATATTGTGTTTTTGGGTAAGTGTTAGTGGTAGTAGGCATTTCATAATAACCACTATATGGACCTGGGAAATTATCTGCATTAGGGTAGTCATTAGGCCAGTAATGCCATTTTGGTCTTCCGACGACAGTTACTGGCGCTGGAGGGAAACGATGTCTGTGAAAATCAATAAATTTATATAGCGTATCCCTGCCTGTTTTTTGACTTTTTCCTCTGAAAGGCATAACAGCGCCATGTGGATGCTGATATTCATAAGTTAATGTCCCTGCAGTAAGATACCCAAAAGGTCCTGCTGATTCTTCACCAATTGCAGCATAAGCACCATAGAGATAAACATGTCCATTTGGCCCTTGTGAATTATTTGCGTGGGTTATCCAATTATTCCCATTTGGTTCTCTATACTTGTATTTAACAATAATTTTTCCTTCAGAAACGAGGCCAAAATAATCTGTTCTGTTATAGTGGTTTTCATTCATTGGTAATGTACCGATGGTTGTATTCTCATAAGTAATATTACCGGTTGTATAGCAATCATCCCCAGTACCAATTGTCATTTTCCCTCTGACAGATCCTTCAACCCATGTTTTTCCTGGCAAAAAAATAGATCGGTTAGATACAAGATAATTAACAGGCGGGTTCCAGACAGTATCTCTGAAAGTAATGGTATTTGTCCATAATGAATCTCCAATATAAGAATCTTCAACATTCATTCTAACAGAATAATTTCTGTCTGGATATCTGTTATATACCACAAAAGTATCAGTTCTAGTATTTGTAAAATCTAAAATTGACACTGAAACTGTATTTCCGTTTATTAAACATCTAAATATCTTGTGTTCATACCCCTGAGAACTCACACCATACGGTTTAATGCCATTATTTCTGACATCAGTAGCTTTAGGCTCAAATCTGATTTCTCCTTGAGTCGGACCTTCAATATATCGTGGTTCAGGGCCTTGAAAAATTAAATTAACCGGAGCGCTTGAGCCAATAATTGGAGCTTGAGATCCAAAATTCATTAACTTTCCTGCAGTTGTTACTAAGCCATGAAATAATGGCCATCCTGGAGCTTGAGGATTTACAGGAGATCCTGATCCATTACCTTCTTGTATCCAGATATCAGTATTACTGTGTACTGGTCCCCATAGCTCATCTAAGCCCCAAAATTTAACTCTTGCCTGAGGCCCGTCTTTATATAAATCGGAAGCCTCATTATCTGAAAAGTATGCATACTTGCTAATACTTTGTCTGCTTGATATCTTTTCCATATATCTGACAACCGGTGAATAAGCAGTGTAGTTTGAAAAGAACTTATCTTGTGTTGCAGTTATCTTAACTTTAAAAACATATGCTTCTTCTAATGGTACATCATACATTTCATACACTGTTTGCTTATCGTATTTTGTTTGTATTTTGTAAATAGTATTTCGACCTTTGTCATTCATCTTAATCAATCTGTCTTGAAAACTCAGAATATTATTTTCCACAAAGAATTGAATGCGATTATTTTCTGATCGTAGAAATAATTCTTCCTGAAGTTTATCTTGAAGATAGTGAACTTCATTTGAATCCATTTGAGTCAAAATTGTAAATGAAGAAGTGGCAATTAATGCAATAATAACAGCAACCATTGAAAGAAGAAGCCCTCCAATGAATCCATTTTGATTATAAAGACTCTTAAACATAATTACCTCTTGTTAATTATCTTTCTTACCATTTACTAAAAAGACTGTAGATTCAAATTTTGCTCTCTTAGTATTTAATCTAAGATCATCATCAGTTGTCTGATTTTTTGCTTTTTCTCTGAACCTGACCATTCCTTCTATTGAGATATGAATTAAAGATTTATCATTACTCATATCAACAATTTTGAAATTTGTAACCTGGTATTTCAAAGCATTTTTAATCTTTTCTTTTGAAGAAGGAAACAAAACCCCTTCATTAGAGTTAAACCCTATTACATGTTGATCATAAATCGCTTGGATCCTCACTTGACCAAAACTATCCAAATAATATTTAGCCCAATACGGTTTATTTGATTTATTCACAGGATAAACAGTCAAATTATTTGCAGCAATACCTATTTCAACTCGTCCTGCGGTAAGTAAGCCGATAATTGAACGCTCTCCTATTTTACTTTTATCAATATATCCGTATCTAATTGATTCGATCACATGAAGTAAATCTGTTTGTAATTGGTGAAACTCCTTGATTTCTTTGAAATTATTGACAAATTGCACCATAAACATTGTAAAACCAGTAAAAAGTAAAGTGCTTAATGCCAAACCAGCAATTAGCTCAGTGAGGGTAAAACCTTTTTGATTTTTAATCATTTCTAATCCTTGTTTAGATAATAGTCTTCACGAACTGTTAGCTCTTTTTGACGATTTTGATTAGATCCGAAAACTAATAAAGGGGATGGTTCCTGCCAACTTACAGTTACTTTTAATATTTTGGTTTGTGCAAACAAACTGATTTGTTCATCATTAGCGTTTTCTATTCTATAAGTAATCATTGCTTTTATAGGTTTGGCGTTACCTTCCGTTTGTATAAAAAATTCCTTAGAAGCTAATTGGTAAAAAGATAAGGTAGGATATTTTTTTTTTATTATTTGCAATTCAGATTCTGCTTTGAGAAGTGCAATCCTGTAACGATAATTCGAAATGCTTTTATAACGGGCATAAGAGATTGTTATCATCATACCCGTTATTACAAAAAGCAATATACCCATCGCAGCTAACACTTCCATTAAGGCAGAACCTTTTTGATTTTGCAGTGCGTGTTTAAATTTCATTAAAAACCTGCTCCAGTCGCAAACATTTTTGGATTGTCTGCGATTTGTTCAGCAACAGCTCTTTCGATTAAACCGTTCATTACATGGTTGTATAATGACTGATCTTTTGTCTGCATACCTTCTTTTGTTCCTGATTGAATTACGGATGGTATCTGATAGGTTTTTTCTTCACGAATCAGATTTCGAACAGCCGCATTGGCAATCATGATTTCAAGTACTGGCACACGACCGTTTCCTTCTTTAACAGGGCAAAGTGTCTGAGCGATAACCGCTTCCAGAGATTCTGAAAGCATCGAACGAACCTGTGCCTGCTGTTCACGTGGATACATATCTATGATACGATCGATCGTTTTGGTGGCACTGCTGGTATGAAGAGTTGCTAACACCAGGTGACCGGTTTCAGCTGCTGTTAATGCCAGAGAAACCGTTTCAAGGTCACGCATTTCACCTACCAGAATTACATCTGGATCTTCACGAAGCGCAGAACGTAAAGCGGCTGTAAATGACCAGGTGTCATGACCAAGCTCTCTTTGGTTCACTAAGCTGTTTTTGGATTGATGAACAAACTCTATAGGATCTTCAACTGTAATAATGTGTTTCTGGGTTTTTTCATTAATTGAGTCAATGATAGTAGCCAGTGTTGTTGATTTACCAGAACCGGTAGGTCCGGTTACCAGAATCAAGCCTTTTTCTTTCATAGAAAGACGTTCCAGAATCTCTGGCAGATGAAGCTCGCTATAACTCTTTATTTCATTTGGAATTACACGAAAAGACGCCGCATAACCGTTAATCTGGTTAAAAGCATTCACACGGAAACGAACATCATTTGATAATTTTGTTGAAAAGTCGATTTCCAGTTTTTCTTTGAATAATTCTTTTTGAACATCTGTCAGTACGCCGTCGAGTAATTGACTCACGTCTTCATGACTTAATTTGGGTAAGTTTAATTTTTTCATTCTTCCGTGTACACGCACCATTGGGAAAGATCCTGAGCTGACGTGTAAATCTGAAGCGCCGGCTTCAGCTGTAAAACGGAGTAATTCTTGGATTGTTAACAAAATATCCCTCCAGGATCAGAAATTATTCTGTTTCTTCTTCTTCGTCCTGATCAATGCCATAACCGTGGAATTTACCTTCAGTTACGTCATACCATACCTGCTTGCCTTCACCGCCTGCAAAATCAGCAGTTGAGGTAGCCATGTATTTTTTTGGTGGGTTGCCAATCACTTCAAATTTCCAGTTTTTTTCAGTTGAAGCGCCAATTTTTGCATCTTTAAGTGCTTGTTCTACTGAGTAATCATCTGTACGGCTGTAAGACTGATAATACACTTCGTATGCTTTACGAATGGTTGAGATTGCTGATTGAGCTTCAGAAGCTCTTGCCTGATTAACGTACTTTAAATAAATAGGAACTGCAATCGCTGCCAGGATTGCAACAATAATTACAACCACCAAAATTTCGATTAAGGTGAAACCTTTTTGATTTTTGAAGACTTTTAACATCTTTCCTCCAGAGATTTTTTTCTGATTAAATTATAATGCAAATTGTATTCCAAATATCCAAAATATCATTGAAATATTCAATGCATCATCAAAAATGACTAAATTTGAAATGATTTGATTCTGTAATGTCTGCTCATTACGCCTAAATAAAAAAATCACACACTGTTAACAACTGTCCTATTCCTTTCCTATTCCTTTCTTATTTATTCCTTATTCTTTCTTTATGTTTCCTTTACTCATCCTTAAGGATT
>JAKQQL010000158.1:0-1457 GCA_029564175.1 Candidatus Cloacimonadota bacterium | reverse complement strand
TAAACAAACTCATTCTTGAAATTATTGAAGTATTTCCAAATCATCTTAACACTGAAGTAGAAACTGAAGCAAATATTGACAAACTGGACAGTAAATCTTTATTCCCAGTAGGATTGATACTGAATGAGCTGATCACCAATGCTTTCAAATATGCTTTTAAAGATGTTGAACACCCAAAACTTTCTGTCCATATTAAGCGAAATGTAAATAATCAATTATCCATTACAGTAAGAGATAACGGACCAGGCTTCACTGATGCAAACATCGTTCAAAGTACCAATTCATTTGGTTTAAGCCTTATCTCACAGCTTGTATCGCAGTATAAGGGTCATTATCATATTTCCAAACAAAATGGCTGCACTTTTGAGATTTTGTTGAATATTTAGTAAAAGCGAATGAACAGCCTTTTCAAATTTTCTTGTTGTATTCAGCCTTCAAGAATATTAGTAATTTGCAACTAATCAGGTTTATCTTACGAAAAACATTCTGCTTATAATCTGTCGTTTACTATCATCTCTGGTAAAACTCAAATCAACGAAACACTTGTCATCCTGAGTGAAACGCAATCGCGAAGTGCTAACGCACAGAATGATAGGTTTTTGGCATTGGTATGTTTGCCGGAGAATATTGTTACCTATTGGCATACTGTAGATTAAACCTCCTGAGTAGTTACTATAAAAATATGGCAACTTATTCAACTGATAATACTTACTTACTACCTTTAAAAATCTGTATTGAACCGCTTTATCAACAGACATATCACACAATAGACTGCTTAACAGTTTCAGACTTTTTTCATGATCATCTGTTTTCAAAGAAAATCGTTTTATCAGTGCATGGACTAGCATCAAAAACACAGCATAAGAGGACACGCCTCTGTTTCGGAGAACAGGGCATTCAATTTTATACCTTTGGGCATATAGACTCAGATCTTGTTTAAAATGAAGATCCAACCCATCCCATAAACCTTTACACAGCCTGTTAATTCGAATTATTGACATATTTTGCTTCTGAAGCTGTCTATCTGTTTTTTTTCTTACAATGCATACCTGACCACCTGAATACCAGGCAAGATTCAATTCACCTGATCTTTTAGGAAAATCATGCTGTTTCTGATTAAAAACCACTTTCATAATCATCTCCTGCTAATAATATACTCGTTTTTCATTAATATGCAAACTTTTTCTCATTTCTTTCTCTTATCTATCCTGTAGAAAACACATTTCTTTTATCCTCATCACTATCTCCTCATCTGCCACTTACATCCGATCAGAATATTCAGATGAATAGAATCGGAGTAGGGATGAAAGAGGGAAGTAAGAAGATTTGTCATTTTAACTAAAATGTGATCTTTGAATGAGTCTTACATTTATTATAGAAAAACAATGTCATTTGGTTGGCAAATTCAACTTTTTACATATTTTGCATCTATATACTTAATAAGAAAAATAAATCTG
>JAKQQL010000155.1:0-6589 GCA_029564175.1 Candidatus Cloacimonadota bacterium | reverse complement strand
CATCGATTCATAAAAAATGCTATCCAGAAGTTCAATTCAAAGACGTAGAAACATTTGACTCTGAATGTCAGACTTATTTTGATCAACATGAAGATTTAAAAAAAGAGAAGTTCTCATGAAATATCATGTGATCAAAGATATTTTAGGCGTATCAGCTTATGTATGGGAGGGATATATCATCAAAAGAGTGCTTTCTAATCTCCTGCAAAGAAATCCTAACAAACATTTATATCATGTGATTTATCAAAATAAAGTCATCAATACGCATCGATTATATTTGAATGAAGCAAAGAAATTGGTAGAAATACATTCTGAATTATCTAACAAACAGATCAGATGAGCTACAAAATCGAAATGAAAACATTAGGGCAGGCATAAAACCTGCTAACTAGTTTAGGGCAGGCGTAAAACCTGCCCCTACTGTATTATGTGGTTTATGCGCTTTTTTATGCTTATATTGTAACACTTTTAAAAGGATTGAAAAAAGTTTTAAGTTTATAATTCTCAAAAGTTATTGATGAATAAACTAGTTAAATTCTGCTATAAAAATTATATTAGCTATGAGTCTGCTATAATAACTCCATAATATGAAAAAAAAGAATCATTTTAAGATGAAAATATATAAAAAATCCAGGAAAGTAGTTTAAAATACCATTTTTAAGCCTTTGTTTTCGTGTTTTTTGTATTTTTCGTGGTTCTTGTGCTTTTTATAGTGAACTCAGCTATTTTTCTGCTCAGTTTTTCCGAGCCTTGCAAATTGAGATGATCCACATCATAAAAGTCTTCTAAGGTAAAACGGCTATCTTTGCTGAAATCCAGGTAGCTGATATGTTGATACTTTTCACACAAATTGTTTATAAATTTTTCATTGTTTAAGGCTTTATCAGCATTTAAGGCTTTAAAATACCTGTGATCAGCAGGCGGATATATCAGAATCAGTCTGATGCCCTTTTCGGCAGTCATCTGGCAGATTTTTTCCATTAATCGGGTATTTTTCCGATATGTTTTAACACTGCCTAATTCATGAGATTGAGCCGTTTGAATAGCCATTACATCAAAATCAGCCTTATCTTGTCCTTCGTAATTATCAGCAAACCCTTTGTCATTGCAAATCAAGGGATTTTCTTTTTTAATGTAATAAGTCAAAAGGCGTTTTATATTGATTCTCAAAGAGTTAGACAATACTTCAGAATGCTTAACCAGATCAAAAGTTCTAAGTACTTTGAGATATAACACATAGTTTTTATAACGCCATTTCTCTTCACTGTCTTCCAGATTTTTATGGAGAGAGAAATAAGATACCGGCAGAATAATCGATTTAAGTGAAGTCATCCTTTTGATATATTTTTCTAAAATCAGATAATCCAAATCTAATGTTTGGCTTGAATACGCCAGATTGTATGTGTTATCTGATAAGTATTCAGGATTAATATCATGCAGGGTGTGGGAATTCCCAAGTATAAGCATATCAATTTGGGATGATTTTTGTTCGAGAATCGCCATTTTATTCTTATAATCATTCGGTATATGACGAAGCGCTAGCTCAAGAGACAACATTATCAGCAATATGGGCGAAAAGAAAACTAAAAAGTAAGTGATAAAAAAATGGATCTTTTTCATATTTAGAACTGAAAATAAATGAATTGCTGTTGATTTCCGGAAAAGATGAAGAGGGCTAAAATCATGCCGTAGTACATTGACCAGCGAAGTTTCCGATTACTGATTCTCTTCATATTTTGTAAGGCAAAGTCATGATGTCTGCCTATCCATTCGATCATCATAAAGATTAAAATTAATAGCAAAATAAGCAGCATTTTAGCAGAAAGCATATCCGGTTTTGAGAAAATATCAAAAGAAATTAATCTTCCAATATAAAAAAACGCATCTTTTAAGCTCTCTGCTCTAAAGAAAATCCAGGCTATACAAGTCAATAAAAAAGTAAAAACAATTTTAACAAATTCCTTCAAATCTGGCAACAATTTCTGAGAAGCGACAATGTCCAGATGCGTTCTATTTCGGCCAAGCAGTAATAAAGGCATAAAGTATAAAGCATGAACAGCCCCCCACATCAAAAATGTCCAGTTCGCACCATGCCAGAAACCGCTGACGATGAATATGATAAACGTATTCCTGATTTGTTTCAGTTTTGAGCAACGACTTCCTCCCAATGGGATATATAAATAATCTCTAAACCAGGTAGAAAGAGAAATATGCCATCTTCTCCAAAATTCAGAGATATCTCTAGAAAAATAAGGAAAAGAGAAGTTTTGCATCAATCTGAACCCGAATAATTTAGCAGATCCTGTGGCGATATCGGAATATCCTGAAAAATCTCCATAAATCTGAATAGAGAAGAATACAGCACCTAAAGCCAATGTAGCAGCATTATGCTGATGATACTGACTAAAAATCTGATTGGCATATTCTGCACAATTATCAGCAATTACCACCTTTTTTATCAGTCCCCAGAGAATTTGTCTTAGTCCTTCTTTTGCCTTGTAGATATCAAAAACCCGCTTTATTTCAAATTGGGGTAACAGATGAACAGCCCTTTCAATCGGACCAGCAACCAGTTGAGGGAAAAAAGAAACATAAGCAAAAAACTGAATAAAGTCATGCGTTCCTTTCATCTTTTTAAAATACACATCAATGGTATAACTCATTGTCTGAAAAGTATAAAAACTGATTCCTACCGGCAAAAGTAATTCCAGCCTGCTGATTTCAAAAGACTTCCCAAACAAAGAAAAGGCTGAGACAAAGCTTTCAGCAAAGAAATTAAAGTATTTGAAGAAACCTAAAATCCCCAGATTCACCAATATACTGATGCCTAGCAAAATCTTTCGATGACCAGGTTTTTGAATATGACTGAAGCATTTTCCTATTTGGAAATCGACCAGTGAGCTAATAAAGATTAAGGATAAAAAACGCCAGTCCCACCAGCCATAAAAGACATAGCTGACCCCCAGTAAAAAGGCATTTTGAATCTTCAGATTCTTGTTAAAAACAAACCAGTAAAGTATAAATACCAAAGGCAGAAAAACAGCGAATTCAAACGAGTTAAACAGCAAGCATCAGCCTCCGATATGCCTATTCATGGACAATCACCGTACTGCAAGCATCCTGCTTGCAGAAAATGAGGCTACAAGCGGGACCCTTGTAGTACGAAATTTTTAGCAAGCTGGTAGCTTGCTGTACACCCTTGTAGCACGGGTAACTACGCATAAATCAGCCCCCGATATGCTTTTTAAGGTATTTACCAGTATATGATTTTTTATTTTTCATGACTTCTTCAGGTGTCCCTTTTGCGACGATTGTTCCACCGCCATCTCCCCCTTCAGGGCCTAAATCTATGATATAATCGGCACATTTTATCACATCCAGATTGTGTTCAATCACTAATACAGAATTTCCCATATCCACCAGTCGCTGTAAGACCATTAGCAACTTATTAATATCATCAAAATGTAAACCTGTAGTTGGTTCATCCAAGATATAAAGCGTCTGTCCGGTAGAGGTTTTTGACAATTCTTTTGCCAGTTTTATTCTTTGCGCTTCACCACCGGAAAGAGTCGTTGCAGATTGCCCCAGTTTGATATATTCCAGGCCGACATCCGCCAGAGTCTGTAATTTTTTGGTAATCTGAGGGATATTTTCAAATAATGCCAGAGACTCCTGAACATCCATATCCAAAACATCGGAGATACTCTTTCCTTTGTACTTGACTGACATGGTCTCATGATTGTATCTTCGGCCTTTACAGACCTCACAGGTAACATAAACATCCGGCAGGAAATGCATTTCTATCAACTTTACTCCGGCTCCTTCACAAGCCTCACAACGACCACCCTTTACGTTAAATGAAAAACGCCCGGGTGTAAAACCTTTTATCTTGGCAGCAGGGATTTCAGAAAATAATTCCCTGATCGTATCAAACAGTTTGATATAAGTCGCTGGATTGGAACGGGGAGTCCTGCCAATTGGTTGCTGATCAATATCGATCACTTTATCTAAATGTTCCCACCCTGAAATCGAATCGTGAATACCAATCACGGGATTTGCCCGATTTAACTGCTTCGCAGCAGCCGGATAGAGAATCTGATTGATCAGCGAGCTTTTTCCAGACCCAGAAACACCCGTTATACAAACAAACATCCCCAGAGGAATATCTACATCAATATTTTTTAAATTATTCTGACGAGCCCCTCTGATTTTTAGAAAATAATCATTTGAGGCGTTTTTCACTTCATCAATCAATTCTTTTTTTGCCTTTTTTTTACGCAGGCTGGTAGTTTGCATTACCTCTTTTTCAGCAGGCAGAATCACTTGACGTCTGGTTTCAGGGATTTCTATCTTGAGTTCACCGGATAAATATTTACCGGTCAGAGATTCACTGTTATCCATAATCTCTTTTAAATTACCATGAGCAACAATCTTACCGCCATTTATACCAGCTCTCGGACCAAAGTCAACAATCGAGTCAGCAGCTCTCATCATATCTTCATCATGTTCAACCACAACCACTGTATTACCCAGATTCTTCAAATGGAGCAACATTTCGATCAATCGGTCATTGTCTCTTTGATGTAAACCGATACTCGGTTCATCCAAAATATACATCACCCCCACCAAGCCACTGCCAATCTGACTGGCAAGACGGATACGCTGAGATTCACCACCGGATAAGGTAGGCGATCTACGGGCAAGACTCAGATAATGCAATCCCACATTATTGAGAAAAGTCAGTCTGGCCTTTATTTCTTTTAATACATCCTGTGCAATAATTTGCTGATTGCCTTTCAGGTGAAGTTGATTAAAGAAGTCATAAGCGCCGGCAATCGTTTTTTCTGTCAGTTCAGCAATGTTTTTATCATCAATCCTAACTGCCAGAAATTCCTGCTTGAGCTTTTTCCCGCCACATTCAGGGCATGGTTTATCTGAAATATATTGCATATACCACTGTTTCATCTCTTCGGAAGAGGTCTCATGCATTCTTCTTTCAAGTGTGGGTATAACCCCTTCAAATTTAACCATATACTCGCCCAGACCATGAGTTGACTTCCATTTTACTTTATATCTTTTCCCTTTTGTACCGAAAAGTAAGACATTTTGAACCTCTTCAGGCAAATCACTCCATGACGTGTCTAAAGAAAAGCAAAACTCTTCGGCTATCTTAGAAATAGTTCCCATCGTCCAACTGTTCTTTTTATCGCTCATTTTACCCCAAGGTAAAATTGCCCCCTGATTGATAGATAAACTTTTATCAAGCACAATCAGGTCCGGATCAAATTCCAGCTTCGTCCCTAAACCATTACATACCGGACACATTCCTAAAGGGCTGTTAAAAGAAAAATGCTGAGGTAACAATTCAGGATAACTGGTATTACACTTAGGGCAGGAATTATGTTCAGACATGATTTCCTGTTCATTATCATCCGGATAATCTATTTTTATCACACCATTGGTTAATTTCAGGGCTGTTTCCAGAGAATCAGAAAGTCTTGACTGAACCCCTTCTTTGATCACAATACGATCTACCAGTACGTCAATATTATGTTTACTCTTTTTATCTAAAACGATTTCTTCACTTAATTCACGTACCTGACCATTGATGACCACTCTGGAAAATCCCTCTTTACGAACATGATCAAGCTCTTCTTTATGCTCCCCTTTTCTATTTTGAACCAAAGGAGCAAGAATTTGTATTTTTGTCTTTTCTGGCAGAGAAATCAGCTTATGAACCATTTGATCAATCGTCTGAGAGCTGATCTCATCACCGCAGATATGACAATACTGCTTACCCACCCGAGCAAACAGTATTCTCAGATAATCATATATCTCGGTAACTGTTCCAACTGTGGAGCGAGGATTTTTGGAGGCTGCTTTCTGATCTATGGAAATAGCAGGAGATAAACCTTCTATATAATCTACTTTCGGTTTTTCCATTTGACCTAAAAACTGACGGGCGTAAGCAGAAAGAGACTCTACATAGCGTCTCTGACCTTCGGCATAAAGCGTATCAAAGGCAAGAGAAGATTTACCTGAACCTGATACTCCGGTAAAAACAACCAGCTCATTGCGGTTGATACTGAGATCTATATGTTTTAAGTTATGCTCATGAGCACCTTTGATTACAATCTTTTCTTTCATCTTATCCTCCGTAATCCATTTCTTATAAGACAGAATAAGTGTCAAGAAAAATATATAAAATTTTTGTTTTTATGCAAAACATTCATATCTTTGGATTAAAACAATTTCTTCTTAAGGTTTAACAAAAAGAATGTCTGATAAGTCATTTGCCTTGTAATAATCAAATGTGAGTAAATGGCTGTTTTCTTTTTTAAATTCTATGAAATAGTTGTAATTGCTCATTTAATCTTAATACTTCCATCTGGTATATCTGTTTTTACTAATTCATATAGATTTAATCACTTTTTTACTCAGAATCTTTATCCCTCCATTGCCCGTTATATACACATTCATCTCCTCTGAAGATGATGATGAATTTCAACAGATTGCTGAGAGAACTAAGTTCTTCGGCTTGATTGTATTTTGCCAGCTGGGTTTTTGATTCTTCTATCTTTTGTTTCAA
>JAKQQL010000125.1:0-33211 GCA_029564175.1 Candidatus Cloacimonadota bacterium | reverse complement strand
ATTCTGAAAATCCTTTTAAATAGATATTGTTTACGAAGTCCTGTTCGTAAGATAACATGAATGCCTCCAAATTTAATATTTGGAGGCATTCTAATTTACGAAGTAAATTTGTAAACCTGCTGCTTGCAGCTTCGTTCAAGCTACTAGCTTGTGCGTTATCTTGGCAAGCAGGTTGCTTGCCCTACCAGCTTGCGTAAGATTCTTCAAAACAAGCAAGTTGCTTGCCCTACAGGTTGCTTGTTCTACAGTGTATCAGTTACGGATTACAGGATTATAACCGGCACTTTCAATTGCTGTTTTGATCTGTTCTATTTGGATGACCCTTTCATCATATTCTATCTCAACCCATTTTTGTTCAAGATCAATATGGACGGTTTTTACGCCTTTTAGCACTTCTACGGTCTTTGTTATTCTGAGTTTACAATGATTGCAGGTCATATCATCTACGAATAATTTTCTTTTAATCATTTGATTTTCTCCTTTGTTGTCTTCCTTCCATTCACCTTCTGAAACGGCTAAATGAGGCAGAATTTTCATTTTTCTTAAACGATTAGCATTTGTTACGACAGTGATAGAACTGATTGCCATTGCCATTTCAGCGATTATCGGATTTAAAAGTCCTGAAAAAGCAAAAGGAATCGCTACTAGATTATAGAAAAAAGCCCAAAACAGGTTTTGTTTAATCACCTTGAAGATTTCTTTTGATAGTGCAAGCGTTTTAATAATCGTAAGCGGATCCCCTTTCACCAGAACAATGTCTGCAGATTCTATGGCAATATCGGTTCCATTCCCCATTGCCATACTGATATCAGCCTGTTTAAGCGCAGGCGCATCATTGATACCGTCGCCTACCATAATCAGCGGTTGAAAATCTTTCTGCAATGTCTTAACGGTTTGACTTTTATCGGCAGGCAAAACATTTGCTTTCATCATATCCATACCCAGTTCATTAGAAACCTGATAAACTGTTTTTTCATTATCGCCAGAGAGTAAGAGGGTTTTAATCTGTTTTTTCTTCAGCAGTTCTATTGTCAAGTAAGCACTGTTTTTGATCTCGTCAACCACAGATAGAATACCCGCAAGAGAATAAACAGATTCATGGCTGTCTTTGCTAGCAATAAGAATGATAGACTTTCCCTGATCTGCCAGCTGATTAATCTGAATCTGGAATGTGCTTAGATCACATTTATTTTCTTTCAAAAATGTTTCGTTTCCAATTAACACAAATTCTTTATCTATTCTGCCAGAAATACCTTTGCCTGACTCATTGTGAAAATCCAAAACGTCTAATCTGTTGATATTCATTGAATCCATTTTCTGCACGACTGCTTTGGCAAGCGGATGCTCCGAATGCCATTCCAGACTGCCGGCGATCTGTATCAGGCGTTTTTCATTAAAATCACGACAAACAATGACATCCTTAATTGCTGGTTTTCCTTTAGTCAAAGTACCTGTTTTATCAAAGATAATCATTTTAGCCTGATTGATCATTTGAATCGCTTCACCATTTCGGTAAAGAATACCATTCTGAGCTCCCAGACCGATACCTGCCATAATGGCAGTAGGTGTAGCCAGACCAAGGGCACAGGGGCAGGCAATCACCAATACAGATATCGAAGCAAACAAAGCCTGAATCAATGGAGTCATCTCCCCTACATGAAACCAGTTAGCAAAAGGTAATATAGCAAGTACCATTTGCATAAGCTGGGGAAAAAAATAATGAATCAAGAAAGTTATCACTGCCAGAATGATGATGATCGGAACGAAAATGCCTGTAATCTTGTCGGCAAAAGCCTGAATCGGTACTTTCGTACTTTGTGCTTCATCTACCAATTGAATCATTTGAGCTAAAAAAGTGTCCTTACCCAGTTTACTGACTTTCACCCTGATTGAGCCATTTCCATTAATAGTTGCTCCGATAACAGAGTCTCCAGGTTTTTTATGAACAGGGACAGATTCACCGGTGGCCATAGACTCATCAATATAGGTAGAACCTTCTGTTACAATTCCATCTGTAGGCACTTTTTCACCTGGTTTAACAAGCATGACATCATTTATCTCAAGCATTTCAACCGGCACCTGCATGATATGTCCATTTTTTTCAATATTGGCATTTTTTGCCCCCATTTCCATGAGTTTACGAATAGCAGAAGATGTTTTCCCTTTTGCCCTTCTCTCAATAAAGCGACCTGTTAAATGGATCACCAGTATCATACCCGCTATCTCAGTAAAACTGTGTTGCCCCATCTTAGAACCAAAAAAGCCGGTCGTAAAAGCAGCACCCGAACCGAGGGCAATCAGCACATCCATATTAGTATGCCCGTGAATCAGGCTTTTAAAGGCAGAGATAAAGACTTTTCGTGCTGGCCATGCCATCAGAACGAAGGTAAACAGCATATTGATTATCTTGATAAAATGCCAGGTATGAGGTATCACACCCCCCATACTCAAAAACATCAGCACCATCAAAGGAATGGCGATTAACCAGGCAATCATCATATTTTGCTGATCTTCCAGATAAAATTGTTCTTTCTCTTCAAGTGTATTATCTTTTTGTTTTCTGACGACCTCATAACCGGTATCTTCTATGGTTTTTTCAATCTCAGCCAGACTGATCATCTCATCATCAAACTCTATATTTGCCTTGTTGGTTGCCAAATTTACAGCAACCTTTTGTATCCCTGTTTTTTTATGTAAGGCTCTGTCAATTGCTGATGAACATGCAGAACAAGTCATTCCACCAACATTGATACTGACTTTGCTTTTCATATTACCTCATTTCTATCTTTTTTTTTACAATCTAATCAGAAATCACTAAATAGCAAAAGAAAAGGTTTTGAATGTGGGTTGTTATATTTTTTTAATCATACATTATGTTTTTCCTCAAAACTCTTATTATTGCATACCCTCCTCTTTGCGCACTTTGCGCTCTTTGCGAGAAAGGATTTCAGAATGAAACACAGATCGAGATGATTGCTTTATGTTTTTCGGATTTACGGCATTTCGCTTCGCTTCATTTCGCAAATCCCTACGAACAGGGAGACAGTCATTACTACGGCACGCTGCTTATGACAGACCCTCCTCTTTGCGTTCTTTGCGTTCTTTGCGAGAAAAGAATTCAGAACGAAACATAGAGCATAGTATTGTTTTTTCGGATGTATGGTTGAAAAATAATCGAACAATAATAATTCCCCTCCGGTGACGGGGTGGTACGTTTAATTGTGAATTGTGAATGATAAATGATGAATGAGTACAAATTCATGTCAAGAGCAGTTGATTTTGATACAATCTTCTCCGCATGATACATTGTTTGAATCACCACGAAAAGCATGAAAAATTTACATTCGCAAGCAGGTTGCTTGCGCTACAACTAAGCGAACTTACCACCCCGCCCCAAAGTGGCATCCCTCCATCGGAGGGAAATTTTATCACGGATCAGTCATTTTATCTTCTATAGGCACAAGCTCCTCTTTGCGCACTTTGCGCTCTTTGCGAGAAAAGATTTCAGAATGAAACAAAGATCAGGGTATTATTTTTTCGGATTTACGGCATTTCGCTTCGCTTAATTTCGCAAATCCCTACGAACAGGGAGACGGTCATTACTACGACACTCTGCTTATGACAGACCCTCCTCTTTGCGTTCTTTGCGCTCTTTGCGAGAAAAGAATTTAGTTTGATACATAGATCGAGATGATTGCTTTCATCATGATGTTAATTCTGGAGATTACCTTTAAAAAAAACATATAAGTTCCCATTTTTTCAGTAGTTTTCGATTAACAGGCTCAATAGATACATTATGAGAAAAATCCCACAATTATGTTGTTTACGCTATCAATTTGGAACATTTAATGCTTCAAAAAAGAAATGATTTTAAATATTCTATAGGCAAAAGTAAAATTTGTGCATTCATATTCGTTTGCAAAAGGATTTACTTTGTTGATCAAGTGTACGTTTATCGATTATGAAGTTAGAATCCGGAATCTGGATTTTAAGCCATTAGTAACACCAGAACAGGAGGCAAGATTAATACTTGTTAGAAAAGGAGAATCAAATGAAAAAAAGCATGTTGATGTGTTTGATGTTGATACTGTTAATAGGCAGTGTGTCGGCATTTGTGAGTCCATTTCATCAGATCAATTTAGGTGAAAAAGTCTTATTTTCGGAAGAATCAGGCATTCAGATTAAGCATAACCGTATGTGGATTAGCTTTATTGAAATGGGTAATCCTCATCTGTTAAAATTAGGCGTATCAGATAATTATGGATTGTCATTTGCTTATACCGTGATTGATACGATATCGGTAATGCCAGCTTTGTCAGCGCCATCCCTTGAAGTAAATGAAAATAGTATTGTAAACATTTTTTACACCCGTAAACACAATGAAACAAGTAATATCAATCTGCATCATGTAAAAGTAGAAAATGGTCAAATAGTCTCAAATCAAGTGATTTTAGATGGTGTAAAAAATGAACCAATTATCAAACGGTTTGGAAACACCTGGCAGATCTTAGCCAAAAAACACTTGTATAAGCAGTTAGCCTATTTTCAATATTTTACAAATAAAGAACTGAACATCTTGGCTGAAGAAGGCGTTACCGCTTATGTGAGTTTTAATGGCAATAGTATTTTCAATGGACCTGTACATAGTAATTCAGACATTCGAATCTTTAATGGGGCAGGACAAGTTAATCCTAATAGCCCTGGCTGGCCTCTCTTTGAAAATTTCGTTTCGACCAGCAAACAGTTTGTCAATCATAATCAAAATTCACCCTTAATCGGGTCTCCAGCACCAATAGATGGGATTTTTCAGGGAGGTTATCAGGAAAATGCGGATAGTCTGAAGATAGACTGGATAGGCTCTGCTCCATTAATAAGTCCTTTTGGAAGCTCAACTCAGACGTATGAAAACAAGATTTTTAAATGTCATATTGAAGGCAGCATGATTAATGTTTACATACTGGATTTTACTCAGACTTATATTGATACTTTTGTGGTGTATAAGCACTACCCTGATGAAGAGCACCCTGTGGTCACCAGTCAGCCTGATACCTATATGGCAGATTCTTTATGGACTAACTACATAACGATAAGAGACACGCTCTGGCATCCACCCAGTGAGTTTTCAATTGAAAATACCGGCATTTATTTGCCTGGAACCGTTTGGATAGAAGGAAATGTCTCAGGTAAAATGATGATTGCCTGTGGAGGAGATGCCTATATTACAGGTAATATTACTTATGCCGGAACAACTCCCGGTCAATCCCCTGATAATAATACAACTGACTTTTTTGGATTGGTTTCTGAAAAAAGCATTTATCTGAAATACAAGTACAGAGAGCCTTATGACGGTTCATATATTACCCATGCCAATAATTCACAGGGTCCGGATGGCCATGTCTATCTATATGGTGCTTATGCAGCTTTAGGTAGAAATACCGGTGGAGAAAATGGCTTTAGAAATGAAGGCGTTTTCTCTTATGAATATCAGCATCCGCACGGAGCTGTCATGCCTTTTAGAGGTATCAGTCAGTTTACAGGTCAGGATACGCTATACAAGTATATTGATTTTCACAGACATCGTTTTCCGCCTGCATCTCCAAACATATCAAACAGACCTCTTTGGCACTACTGGCCAAACCAGACACCTGATTTAATGTCAAATGGTTATCCAAATAATAGTATCTCTGATTACGATTATACTCAGGCTTCTGGTGACATCATGTATAAAACATCAGATTATCCCTGGTATAATCCGGTCTGGCCTGAAAAAGATGCTGGTCCCGTTCCTCAAAATCTGAATACTGATATTACCTGGGAGAGAGGTACACTTCATCTGTTCGGGTCAATTGCTCAACAGAGAAGAGGTTTTATGCATCGTAGCGGTACGGCTTCTTCAAACAATAATCTTGATACGGGTATATGGAATCCCCCTTACGTTTTAGGTCCCCCTCACCGTCCAACCGGTTATCAGTTGGATTACCACTATGACAGCAGATTGGCTGACAATCAATTACCTTACTTCCCTTCAACATTAACAGGAATTTCTGAATATCGGTTTTTACAGGTGGATGAAAACTCTCAAGTAACTGATAATCAGCTGATAGAAGATCTTCGGGATGTATATAAAATGATGTTTACTTCAGATAGTAACCGGATTGCCTGTATTTATAAACGTGGTCAAAATACTGGACTATACCTAAAATATTCCAATAACCAGGGACAAAATTTTGAGACAACAGAATTGCCTCTGCAAAATCCGATCGCCGATATGATGATCAGTGATAACTGGCTGAATGTGTTGTATCTGCAAAGTAACCAATGGAAAATGCTTCGCTTTAATCTGGATAATGAAGCACAAAATACCATTCACTTAAATATAGAAGATACACAAGCAGAAGCGTATTTAAAACCGCAATTGCTAAAAACAACAAATAATAATCTGCTTCTGACAATCTATGAAGGAAACGAGGCGAAAATCTATAATCTGAATGAGTTAGAAAATCCAGTTCTGCTCGATTCATTTGAGACGCTTGACTTTGATCAGTTTAGTCTATTCAGCGGTCCGACAGATTCTTTATATATTATTGCAAAAAAAGATACTTCTACTGAAAGCCTGGAACCCTGGATGAACTATGATCATTTTGATAAGACAAATCGATGGTCAGATATCTATCTGGCAAAAGCTTGTCTGAATGGTATCACGCCAGTTGAAGAAGTAACTATTCAGCCTGAAAAAAGCTTTTCATTGCTTGTCTATCCAAATCCGTTCAACCCTGCTACAACAGTAGATTTTTACTTACCAGAACAAGATGAAATCAATCTTTACATTTACAATATCAAAGGACAAAAAATCAATACCTTGCATAAAGGAATTCTGGGAAAGGGACAACACCATTTTATCTTTAATGGCAAAGATACTTATCATAAAAGCGTCGCTTCGGGTATCTACTTTATCAGACTGGAAGGTCAAAAATATAACTACACTCAAAAAGTCCTTTTGCTAAAATAATACACAAAACAACTTTTTTCAAGAGGTATTCTTAGGAGTACCTCTTTTGTTTTCTTTATTTGAAAAAAGAAGCGAAGCGTTATAAAAATATATAGGTTTCTACAGGATAGATAAGAGAATAATATGATTTATTTATTGCTTTTATATGTTTTTAGATTATTATCTAAGAAGGAGAAGCCTATGAAAGTCATGTTTAAACAACAAAACCATGATTATCCCAAACATATTGGTGATTTAAATCTTGCCTGGTATGCTGGCGGAAGGATATGCATCGCCAGAACAAAAACGAAGCGATCCTTACAAACGCAAAATTTTTCAATTATAAAAATCAATACAATCAGTAAAAGCCTATGGGAAGGTTTGCATGCTCGATTTAAAAATGACCTGGCACATTATGCGAAGAGATACAAAATAAAATATCCTATACTTAGAAAAAGAGGTATCTCTTCTTATGCAGTATTTCTAATGTTAATTCATACTCTGATCAAGCGTTATTCTTTGAATACAGAAAACAGTCTTTTGAGCACCCATCTGTTACAGCTGCTTTTACAAAAAATGTCTGTCAAGCAAGCAATCCTTCAAAAGTTGTTAAAGCCTGTTCCCTATGATTACCAGTTAAATCAAGTTAATGGGTATGAGTCTGTCTTTTCATTTGATCATCATACTGCATTGAGAGTAAATCGATCTTTATATCATGAAATACCTTTGATTAAACAGACAAAATGCTTTAAAGAAAAATCTCCACCCATGTTTAGTATGATAAAGCATCTATCCTTCCAGTGGCCTTCATCGTAAATTTGTATCTGGTATAGATTAAAAAGATAAAAACTATCTGCTCAAAAAAAGAGCTGTTCGATCCCAATCGAGTTCCTTCGACTTAAAGGATCGTACTGTAAGCATCCTGCTTGCAGCTTTTCTACAAGCGGGACGCTTGTAGTACGAGTATTGACGACTGAAGGGATCGTACTGTAAGCATCTTGCTTGCAGCTTTTCTACAAGCGGGACGCTTGTAGTACGAGTATTGACGACTTAAAGGACCGTACTGTAAGCATCTTGCTTGCAGCTTTTCTACAAGCGGGACGCTTGTAGTACGAGTATTGACTTATGAATAAATTGCCGTATCCTCATTTATTTCTGTGGAATAAGGCTAAATCCCCTTTTCTCAAAGTCATTAAATACTGCTGTTAGCTTCTAAGGCTTAAAAATTGAACAGTCTCATCAATCATTTTTTAAAAATTATGATAATTCCTTTGACATACAGAAAAAAATCTGTTATATTATTTTAAAAATATAATTAATAAATGCGGGAGGGGAAAAATGAAGATCAAAAAGAAACTGGTCTTGTCCTTTGTATCAACAGTGCTGATACCAATGCTGATTATTTGTATCATACTGAGTTTTATGATTACCAGCTTGTCTAAGCGTAATTTTACGACTCTGGCTACTAATTCACTGGAGCTGGCAAACTATGCCATGAAAATTTTCTTTGAAAGCAGTAAGCAAAATGTAAGCTACTTATCAGAGAACCCATTACTGAAAAATGCTGATGAAAGCATTATCAGTTATAAAGACATCACTGAGAAATCTTATATTGACCCTGTCTCCAGAGGGGGAGCTAATGAGCAGATCTTTTATTTATTCAATAGGATGTTCAAGACTCATAAAGAATATGTCGAAGTATTTTTAGGAACACAATATGGAGGATTCCTTTCATCAGGCACAAGTGATATGCCGGCAGGTTATGATCCGGTTAAAAGACCCTGGTATGAGACTGCTTTAAAGTCCCCTGACAAGCCAAGCGTTTCTGATGTATATCTCTCTACAACCGGAGATGTCGTCATCAGCTTTATGAATCCGATTAAAAGAGATGGTTCGATTGTTGGTGTGGCAGGTATTGATGTATCTCTGACTGTTCTGACAGAGCTGATTGACAGTATTAAGCTGGGTAAAACAGGCTTCCTGATGGTCGTTCAGAATGATGGTGTGATTATTGCCAATCCAAAAAATAAAGATATGAACAGTAAAAAGCTCACAGAGCTGGAAGAAAAAGATTTTGCTAAATTGCAGGATATGAAAGAAGGTCAGACGACTGTTCGTTTCAATAAGAAAACTTATCAGGCAGTTGTTTACTTCTCTGAGGACTTGAACTGGAAAATTATCGGTTTCATGGAAAAAGGTGAAATTATGGGTTCTACCTATAAAGTTATCTTAACGATTATTGTTATCGCTGGTCTGTTAGCTTTCTTATTTATCCTCTTAGCGATTTATTTATCAAACTATATTTCCAATCCGATTGTGAATACAACGAAAGCATTGAAAGAACTGGCACAAGGAGAAGGAGATCTGACTCAGCGTCTTAAGATTGAGAGTGACGATGAAATTGGAGAAATGAGCCTTTGGTTCAATAAATTCTTAGAAAATATGCAAAAAATGATCAAGGACATCGTTGTTATCAATAAAGCTTTACTTCAAAATTCAACCCTTCTGACAAATTCAGCAAATACTGTCAGTGCCAGTGCTACAGAAATGAGTACTCAGGTGGATGTGGTTTCAACCGCATCAGTTGAGATTTCTTCTAACGCCAATACCATTGCCGCTTCATCAGAAGAAGCATCGGTCAATGTGAAAAATGTTGCCGGTTCTTCTGAAAGAATGTCATCCAATATCAATATGGTAGCAGCATCAGCTGAGCAGGCATCGGTTAATGTGAAAAACGTTTCACAGGAAGTTAATCAGGTCAATGTCAATATCCAGGAAATTGCGAATCAGATTGATGCAGTCGTTCACAATGTTCAGTCTTCAGCTGCAGCCATTGAAGAAATGAGCGCTTCTCTCTCTGAAGTCGCTAAGAATACTCAAAATGCCAGCAATATTTCAGATAAAGCAAATCAGCAGGCTATTCAAACCAGTAAGCTGATGGAAAAACTGCAAACAACCGCCACCGAAATCGGCAAAATTGTCAAAGTTATCAATGATATTGCTGATCAAACCAATATGCTTGCCCTCAATGCAACGATTGAAGCGGCTTCTGCTGGTGAAGCAGGTAAAGGCTTTGCAGTGGTAGCAAACGAAGTAAAAGAACTGGCTAAACAAACCGGAGAAGCCACAGGCCGTATTGCGAACCAGATCGAAGATATTCAGAATGCCATCGGTTCAGCAGTTGACTCTATTCAAAATGTGGCAAAAGTCATATCAGAACTAAACAGAATCAATACCAATGTCGCAGCTAATATAGAAGAGCAATCAGTAACAGTCAACGAGATTGCACAGAACATTTCCAACGCCGCTAACAGTTCTAAAAAAGTAGGTGATTACAGCCGTCAGGTCAGTCATTCAGTTGATGGTATCAGCCGAAATGTAACAGAAGCCGGATTGGGTGTCAATGAGATCGCTCAAAGTTCTGCAACTGTTGCCAATGCAGCCAATGAAGTCTCCCGCAATAGCGTGGAAGCTGCTCAGGGAGTTGAAGAAATCGCAAGAAATACCATTGAAATCACTTATGGTATTGACGAAATCACACGCAATCTGACCGGTATTGTTCAGGCAGCTCAAAGTACAGCGTATGAAGCAGAACAACTAAATAATGCATCTAATGAACTCAAACGACTCTCAGACAATCTCAATCTGATGGTCGGAAGATTTAAGGTATAAATCTCTCTGTTAAAGAATCGCGGGGTATCCCGCGATTCTTTTTAAAAAAAATAAAGTTTGGTATTTAGACAATTAAGAGAATATATTTCAATTGATTACAGTAACGCTTTCAGACTGTCTTTTGCCTGTTGATATAGCAAAAAATCTCTTTTTTATCATTTTTACTTTGACAAGATTAAAAAAAAACAATGAATGACATTAGATAGTGTGTTTGCTAAGTTGTACCGCAAGCTACTAGCTTGCGAAAGAATATGTTTTTGGCAAGCAGGTTGCTTGCCCTACATGTAGCGCAAGCTACTAGCTTGCGTAAAGTTCTTCAAAACAAGCAGGTTGCTTGTCCTACATGTACCGCAAGCTACTAGCTTGCGTAAGGTTCTTTGAAACAAGCAGGTTGCTTGTCCTACATGTACCGTAAGCTACTAGCTTGCGTAAGGTTCTTTGAAACAAGCAGGTTGCTTGTCCTACATGTACCGTAAGCTACTAGCTTGTGCGTTATCTTGGCAAGCAGGTTGCTTGCTTACAACAGCCTTGTAAAACTTTTATAAAACGACCTGGAAGGTCGTTCTACATTGGGATCGCTGGTAACAGCACCATGATCTATTTAGTGTTTTTAACCCGTGTATATGCCTGAATACAGACAGGATGTCAATCCTGTACCTTATTGTTTTTTAATGTGATAAGGCATATACTACAACAAAATGAGGTTCTAATGAAAATTGCATTTATTGGTCCGGCTTATCCTTTACGGGGTGGCATTGCTGAATTCTTGATGAAAACCGTCGAGAAAGCAGTACACAGTGGTCATCAGGTCAAAATTTATTCGTTTCAAAAACAATATCCCAAACTGATTTTCCCAGGTAAAGACCAGTACGATCACAGTAAAAAGAACTATCCTTATGAGATTTTCCGTTCTTTTATTCCTTATAATCCCCTGACCTGGAAAAAAGGGATCCGTGAAATCATCGAATTTCAGCCGGATTTAGTCATTTTTAAATACTGGATTCCGTTTTTCTCACCGATGTATGCCCGAATCATCAATGAGTTAAGAAAGCATACTCAGGCAAAAATGATGTATATCATTCACAATATCAGATTTCATGAAAAATGGATGTTTGCCAAAAATCTCACTCAAATGGCACTCAGACGCAGTGACTATCTGGTTTCACTCTCTAAAAGTGTGTATGAATCAATTTTTGAGATATTACCAGGTTTCCCCCATCAGAATGTCATTCAGGCATTTCATCCTAATTATGAAGTCACACCGCTTAATGAAGAGCAAAAACATAATGCCTACTTTGATTTAAAAATCAGTCCAAGAAAGACCATTCTTTTCTTTGGATATATCAAGCATTATAAAGGACTGGATATTCTGATCAAAGCTTTTCAAAAAGTAAACGAAAATCATAAGGATATTCAACTGCTTATTGCCGGAGAAGTTTATGGAAACGATGAACAATACCATAAACTGATCAGAGATAATGGTCTGGAAGACTATGTCGTTTTCCACAATTACTTTATTAAAAATGAAGATATTCCAAAATATTTCGCCATCGCAGATGTAGTTGTTCAACCTTATCGTTCTGCCACACAAAGTGGTGTATCCCTGTTGGCACTCTCATACAGTAAACCGGTCATTTCCACACAGACAGGCGCTTTAGACGAGATTATTATCCCCAACAAAAACGGGATTCTGGTGCCTCCGGAAAACATCAATGCCCTGGCTCAGGCGATTATTGACTTCTTTGAAAAGTATGATCGTGAAAGCATGATCCGCTTCATTCAACATGAAATCGATCAGTATTCATGGAATAGCTTTATCAATAAAATACTGAATCCTTTTCATGAAGTAAGGTAAGCTACCAGCTTGTGATGTTTTTTAGCAAGCAGGTTGCTTGCTCTACTTGTACCGCAAGCTACTAGCTTGTGCGTTATCTTGGCAAGCAGGTTGCTTGCCCTACATGTACCGCAAGCTACTAGCTTGCGTAGGGTTCTTTGAAACAAGCAGGTTGCTTGTTCTACATGTACCGTAAGCTACTAGCTTGCGTAAGGTTCTTCAAAACAAGCAGGTTGCTTGTTCTACATGTAACGTAAGCTACTAGCTTGTGATGTTTTTTAGCAAGCAGGTTGCTTGCTCTACTTGTACCGCAAGCTACTAGCTTGCGTAGGGTTCTTCAAAACAAGCAGGTTGCTTGTTCTACATGTAACGCAAGCTACCAGCTTGCGTAAGGTTCTTTGAAACAAGCAGGTTGCTTGCTCTACATGTACCGCAAGCTACTAGCTTGCGCGTTATCTTGGCAAGCAGGTTGCTTGTTCTACAATACTAATAACAGGATATAAAAAATGACTTTTTACCAAAAAATAGCCAAACAACTTGATCAATCTCCCTCTTTTCAGAGATTCAGTGAACTCATCAGAAATGCAAACAAAACCGGTATTTTTACCCAACTCAATTTTTCTCTGAAAAGTCTGCTCTTAGCCCATGCGTTTACTGTATCGAAAAAGAGTGTTCTGCTGATTACCCTTGATGATCGCATTGCTGAAGAATTTAGTGATGACTTAAAACTCCTGCTCGGTTCAGAGCAGGTTGCCTGTTTACCCGACTATGAAGTGCTGGCTTACGAAGAAAGATCACCGCATTATGTCATCCGCTCTGAACGTATCAAAGTGCTTACAGATATTCTCAGTCACGAGAAAAAGGTAATTACCCTTTCCATCCGCAGTTTAATCCAGGCACTGACCCCTTCTTCGATCTTATCTGAGTTCATTCTCACTGTTCAACAGGGCCAGGAAATGGATATGAGTGATCTGATTGAAATGCTGGTAAACAGTGGCTATGAGAATGATTTTAAAGTTATTAAGCCCGGTCAGATATCAAAACGGGGTGGCATCATTGATATTTTCAGTCCGAACTATGATATGCCGGTACGTTTGGAGTTTTTTGGAGATGAGATCTGTTCAATTCGTCATTTTAACGTAGAAAGTCAACGTTCAGAATCTGAAGAGATTAGTGCAATACGTATCATACCGGCACGAGAAGTGATTTTATCAAAAATAGCAGAAGATTCCCCTCTGAAAGAAAAAACATCATTAAAAGGTTTCTATGAGGGGATTGAACATGATATTCCCCTGCTCTACCAGCAAAAAGAATGTCTGCTCCACTATTTCAACAAAAATGAAGCCATTCTCTTCTGGGATAACATTCATTCACTCTCACAGATTGCAGAAGAAATATCAAAAGAAACAGAAGATATGTGGATCAAGGCAAAAAAAGAATCTAAAAAAAGAATCCTGCCTGATCCGGATACCATGTTCTTTAGCAATAAAAGCCTTCATCAGATAACGGCTGATTTTCCAAATCATATCCTGACCACTGCCTTTTATGACCCTAAACAAGAACTATTTCCGCTTAAAAAAACAGAAGAAATAGATTTCCCTACAGAACCTGCTCCGGTCATCGAAAGCAATCTGATTCTGCTGGAGGATTTTCTCGATACTTATCTCAATAAACAATATACGATTTATATTCAAAGTGAAAACAACGCTCAGAAAATCAGAATGCAACAATTACTGCCAGACCTGTGTCATCGTCTGCATTTCAATATCGGTGTTTTTCATAAGGGTTTTATCCTCAAAGATGCAAAACTAGCATTCCTTACCGACCACGAGATTTTCCAGCGTTTAAAACGTAAAAAGCTGGATTCTTCCTTTAGCAAAGGCGAAGCACTGGTAGATTATGATTCCATCAAGCCTGGCGATTATATCGTTCATATCGACTATGGTATCGGTATTTACGAAGGGCTTAAAACACTTGATATTGATGGCAAAAAAATTGAATGCCTTTCGATTCAGTATGCTCAGGGTGATCATATCTATGTACCTACCTGGCAATTGGGAGCTGTAGCAAAATACATATCTGAAGAGGGTTCAGTTCCGGTTATTCATAAACTCGGTACCAGACAATGGGAAATTGCCAAAGAGAAGGCAAAGAAACAGATCGAACTGGTAGTTGATGAAATTGTCAATCTTTACGCAGAACGTTCAATACGCTCAGGTATCCGTTTTGATAATGACAATGAATGGCAAAATGAAATGGAAGATTCTTTTATATATGAAGAGACCCCTGATCAGCGTAAAGCCACAGATGAAATCAAAAGAGATATGGAAGGCAATCAACCGATGGAACGCCTACTGTGCGGAGATGTCGGATTTGGTAAGACAGAAGTTGCTATCCGTGCTGCCTTCAAAGCAGTGATGAGCGGTTATCAGGTGGCTGTTCTGGTTCCTACTACTTTACTGGCTGAACAGCATTTTTCCGTTTTTAAAGAAAGACTGGCTCAGTTTCCGGTTAAGATAGCGATGCTTAGCCGTTTTCGCACCAATGCGCAAAAAGAGCGTGATATTGTGAAGTTAATCCAGGGAGATATCGACATCATGATTGGCACTCATCGTTTGCTTTCTGCCGATATTCGATATAAAAAACTGGGTTTACTAATCATTGATGAAGAGCATCGTTTTGGGGTGAAACATAAAGATAAAATCAGACAGATCAAGTCCAGTGTGGATACTCTGTATATGTCAGCCACTCCTATTCCGCGTACGCTCAACATGGTGCTTTGTAATCTGAAGAGTATCTCACTGATTCAGACTTCTCCAAAAGCACGTCTGCCAATCAGAACGGTCATTGTTAAATATGACAAGGATGTTGTGAGAGAAGCCATTCAACGAGAGCTTGATCGTGGCGGACAGGTGTATTTCCTGCATAATCGGGTGGAGACTATCAATACGATTGCTGATGATCTCATGACTATTCTGCCAAATGTGCGTTTCAGAATTGGTCATGGTCAATTACCTGAAAAAGAACTGGAAACCGTACTGATGGACTTTTCTGATCATAAATTTGATGTGCTGATAGCCACAACGATCATAGAATCAGGTATTGACATCCCCAATGCCAATACAATCATTGTGAATCGTGCTGATATGTTCGGTCTGGCTCAGCTTTACCAGATCAGAGGACGTGTCGGTCGTAGTAACCGCCGAGCTTACGCTTATCTGATGATCCCTAAAAACATTACACCGGATGCCAGAAAAAGACTGGATACCCTTACTGAGTACGAATCTCTCGGTTCCGGATATCAGATTGCCATGCGCGATCTGGAAATCAGAGGAGCAGGATCTCTGTTGGGCACCAAGCAGAGCGGAACCATCAATACGGTTGGATTCAATTTCTATAACCGTCTGTTGGAACAAGCAATCAAAAACATACAGTCAAAGAATCCAAACGGAATCTGGGATGAAGAAGAAAGAACTGATGTCAGAAAGATTGAAATCGAAGCAGACTTCTATTTCCCTGTTCAGTATATTACTGATGAAAAAGAAAAGATCAGTATTTATAAGCGGATGCTGGAATTTAATGACAGTAAGCAGTTTGATACCCTAAAAGAAGAACTCAGAGACCGCTTTGGAACAATTCCGCCTCTGGCAGCCAGAGTGATTGATTATTACCGGTTAAGACTTTTCTCTAATCAGATCGGATTAAACTCCTTCCAGATCAAAGGGAACTTTATCCTCTGTGAATTCAATAAGAATAAACTGCCTGCCAAATCAGATCTGGGTAAGATTATTCAGGGCATAAGTTATCCAGTTCGTTTTGAAAACACAGAGACCCTCAAACTCGTCATCGATATTACTGAGGCAAACCTGGATAAAGAAAAAAAACTGGCTTATGCAGAGAAACTTATCAAGATGCTCAAATCTATTATGCTTAAAACTGAGTAGATTTTTATCTCGCAAAGGAATCAAAGAGCGCAAAGAAGAGTCTGTGCAAAAATAAGAGTTCTGGAGGAACGAAAGAATCCTAGCCCAGGGTGAAGCCCAATGTCATTAAGTTAAGGATTTATGCATAATAAGTAAGCATATAAAGTGGTTTGTAGGGACATACGAAGCGAAGCGCCGTACGTCCGCAAACTACAAACAAGATACTTATAGTACGAGTTGTTTCGGATTTACGGCATTACACTTCGCTCCATTTCGCAAATCCCTACAAACAGTTTATACATTAGTCGAAAAACTGTTTCTCTTAACTTAATACCTCAGGATAAAATCACTGGTTTTTTCTGCAAGCAGGATGCTCGCAGACCGTTTTTCCGTTTAAATCCGACTTATCCGTGTCTTAAATTATCAGTATCTAACCGTATCAAAAAAGTCAAAAACTCAGGGGCTGACTTTTTGATACAGTCTGTATTATCTATTTTTATCAATGGGTATTTTTGTTTAAGGATCATCCAGATCATTGCCAGACGATGATCATTACAAGAGCAGAGTTCTACCGGTTTATCGATACAAATGCCAGGTTCAATCAATAGTTGTTCATTTTCATATTGAACACATACATTTAGATGTTTGAGGCCGGTCTTCAGATTCTCTATCCTGTCTGATTCTTTAAATCTCAGAATTTCGATATCTCTGATCACAGTGGGAGTGTTACAAAACAAAGCCAGAATCGCCAGATTCATTACCTGATCAGGCATATCTTTCATAGAGACATCAATACCATCGGAAAATTCTCCTTCAAAAGCCAGATACTGTTTCCCTGATTTCTCATAAATCACTTTTCTAAAGCCCAACTGTTTTAAAAGTGTAATAAATTGCAAATCCCCCTGTAAACCAACTTTTTCAGAGACTGCCACCGCTATTTTTCTACCGGTAATCAGGCTTAAAACCCAGAATGAAGGGGCAGTTGAATAATCAGATTCTACGGCAATTTCATTATCTGTAAAGGCACTTTTCCTGTTCTCACAGTAGATCCGATCTGTGCCCATTTCGCACTTAATGCCTAACTGCTTAAGCATCTGTATTGTCATTCTGATATAGGATTCTGAATATAAAAGTGACGACTGCACTTTGCTTTGATAAAATGAAATTTCCAAATCAGATTTGAACAGAGAAGCAGATAACAACAGAGAGCTGACAAACTGACTACTGATATCAGAGGGCAGCAAGACTTTACCCCCTTCGAGTGTTTTCCCTTTGATCAAGAGTTCATTCTGCCTGACAGAAATATCTGCACCCAGCTTTTGAAGTGCTTCCACAAGAGGTAAAAAAGGTCTTTTCATCAGACTCTCCCCTACTCTCATTCTAAAAGTATATCCGTCTTCCAAAGCCAGCCTGGTAATCAAAAATCTAAACACCGTTCCTGCTTCATGTACATCAATCAGAATTTCTTTGCTGACATTTTTCAAGTTTTGATACTGGCAACTGATCACCGGAATATCCGAACAAGTTTCCAAACGATAATGTAAGCCCAGTTTTTCCAGACAAGTCAGCATTTCCATGACATCAGCACACTCAGAGCCAGGATAGAGAGACAGATTTTGCCGGTGAATTGAGTTAAGTATCAAGTATCTGTTAATCAGGGATTTTGAGCCGGCAGTCTCAACAAACAAAAGTGCTTTATCGTCTGGAGAATTCAAAAGCATCATAATCATAACCAATGGAAATATAATAATATAAGTGTTGCTTATTATCCATGGAAACAGCCAATCTAAGCGGAGTAATCATATACTTTTTCCCAAAGATTAAACCGACAGCACTTTTCTTTTTATCCATTTCAAACCAGCGGTCAGACTCACCCCAAGTCAGATAATTATAGATAAAATCGAGAAAGTACTCTTTATTCCAGTTTAAACGCATACCCAGTCTGGCACTTCTGTAAAATGAAGTTTTAATTTCCAGGGGATTACTGCCGATAAAGCTATCGATTCCCCCTAAATAGAATGGATCTACTTTCACCGGATCTGATTCAAAATAAGTACCATATTCCAGTTGCCAGAAGGCAGAGCTGTACTTAGTTAGCGGAACAAAGGTGTTTTCCCTGAGCAGCAGTTTTTTGTACTTATATTTATTAAATTTATTAATATCAGCTAAATTTAGCTTTGCTAAAATCTTCTCTCCAGAGGTTGTAAAGAATAAATCGTCCACTTTTTCATGATAGTATTTTAGACCAAAACCACTGGAATATACCTGTTTCTGATCAATATCAGTATCAGTAACATTTTTATAAATATTGATATGGTAATGATAGAGATACGGCTCAATGATATTGTTTTTAAACGAAAAAAAGCCCATTCCCAGATTGGTACCGTATTCCAGGTATTTCAAACTCATTGTTTTTTCATGTTCTTCATTAAACACGTAAATATTATCTTCTTTTACATAGGGAAAGAGTCTGAAATAAATACCAAAATGTTTACCAAAATTCTTAACATAATCGATATCAAGTGCATGTCTGCCACCCAATTGAGTATTGATCAGCAGCTTTGAGTTTTTTTGAATGATATTGTTAAATTCTAATACATTACCAGCAACCAGCCCGTTATAATTATTGTAAGTCAGGTTTACGCCAAGCCGGCGACCTTCTTTTTCTTTAACAACGATTGTCAAAATATATTGTCCGTTTGTTTCGCTGATTCTCGGATATATCTGATCAAACAAATCACTTGCCCATGCCAGATAAAAAGCATCCATAACTGCTTGTTTTGTATAGGATTTATGGGGTTGTAAATCTACATATTCTCTGATTTTGGCAGAGTGCATCCTGACATTATTTTCTACATAAATCCAGTTAAAAGAAATCGTATCCGGCAACACACTGACTTCTTGTGAAATGACTTTCGGGGTATGATCGGTATTGATGACTGCCGCTAAAGAGTCAAACACACTGAAATAACGCGAAGCTTCAATCTCTCCAATCGTAATAATTTCATTGGCTTTTTTAAAATCTGTTGCCTGATATAAATCGACTGAAGGACTGATCACCAGATCTGCCAGCTCTATTGAGTGCTCCATATTTTTGGTCATTCCAATGTTGATTGTCTGATTTAACACACTGATTGCATTTTTAAGACCTTCTTTATCATTGAGTTTGGTATTGGTTTTTAAAGCAATGACATAATCCATACCCATTCTTCTGGCAATCTCTATCGGCAGATTTTGAGAGATACCCCCATCAATAATTAAATCATTTTCATATTCAAAAGGTATGAATATACTGGGTAGCGAACTGGATGCCCGCATTGCATCTGCCAGAGAACCCTCTTCAAAAACAATCATATTACCACTTGTCAAACTGGTTCCGATACATCGAAAAGGAATTTTTAATTCATCAAAATGACGAATATGTGCTTTCTGCCAGCTCATTTTGAATAAATCCAAATGAATCGTGTTACCTGTAATAAAACCTTGTGGCAAACTGGGTTTAAAACCTGGACTCAAATTAAAATAATAGTTACTCATCGGTTTCCAGCGTTTTTCACTGACATAAAAATCCTCACGTGGCACGTCATTTGTCAGCATAGCATCCCAGTCAATCTTTCTGATTTCTGCTTCTATCTGGTCAGCAGAATAGCCCATGGCATATAAACCGCCTATTATAGCACCCATACTGGTTCCCACAATACAGTCAATTGGCAGTCCGGCCTCTTCAATCACTTTAAGCATACCAATATGAGCCAAGCCTTTAGCTCCACCGCCACTCAGAACAAGTCCGATCTTCGGTCTGGCAAATAAAGGTAAAACAAGCATCCAAAACACTATAATATATATAAATCTTCTCATACAATTCCTTTTAACAAACAATAAAATAAAAACCTAAAAACAGTCAAGTCTATTGTCAATCTCTGCATTGAGAATATTATATCAGAAAACTTTTATAATGACGTATTGATTCAAAACATGATGTTTTGCATAGGCAATCATTCCTGTACAAGATTACAATATTCTTCTTTGCTTTAATATTTTTCATCTAATTATCATATGATTCCCTTATCTATCCTGTAGAAAACTCTTTTTTTTTCTGCTGAAAGCATTAGACTCACTTAACTCATTTATACGACTATACACATCAGATGAAGAGGGAGAGAATAAGATGGAAAGCAGCAAAAAAGGGGAATATTCACAATTTTTCAGAGATTTATAGAATAAAGGAGTTTAGGGAGTTTTTTAGATTTTACTGGCTGTTGATGAAAAGACAAGCAGGTAACTTATCTTTTAAAAAGAGTCAAATTTGTTCAGATCAGTTCTTTATCTGAGTTCAGCATATCCAAAAAGTGTTGTAATTCATCTTTTAACAAAAAGATATGCTGTTCGAGATTTTTAAAAACATTTAAAGCATTTGAAAGTTGTTTTTCTTTGCCCTTCATTTCAAGTTCCTGAGCGAGCTGGTCGCAATAAGTTACTCTCAATGTTTTTAGAGTACCTTTAAGCGTATGAGCAGATTTGTTTAACTGTTCCGGATTATCTTCTGCGATGGCTTCTTTGATGTGAGACATATACTCAGGTAATACAAAGAAAAACATTTCTATCAGTTCTATCATAAATTCTTTATCATGACATTGTTGTTCTATCAGTTCCATCTGATTGAAATGACGGTAAAAGGGGACGTTTTTGGTATTTATATTAACGGAGTCTTTCATATCAGAGACATCCTCTTTTTGAGGTTGATGAACCAATTCAGACAGTTTTTTCATAATGATCTTTACATTGATGGGTTTGGTAATCACATCATCCATTCCTTCCTGCAGACATTTATCCAGTTCTTCAGGTAAAGAATAGGCTGTCAATGCAATCACAGGTGTATGGATATTTTTCACATTTTCAATTTCTCTGATTCGCTTAGTAGCCTCAATGCCATTCATCTCAGCCATTTGAACATCCATTAAAATCACATCAAACACATCATTCGCATATTTCTCAATTGCTTCGAGTCCATTTACTGCAATCGTGATCTGGTGACCTTCACGGCTTAGCAGTCTTTCAGCAAATTTTCGGTTAATGGCTTCATCCTCCACCAGCAAAATATTCAATTTCTTTTGCATCATTTCAATTGAAGGCTGATTTGTTTTTTTATCAGCTAATGCCATTTGTTCAGCAGATATGGCACATCTGCCAGAAACCTTCTCATTTTTGTTCACATTTTGAGCAAATACACTCTGAATCGTGCTAATCAGTTCATCCCTGCTCACTGGTTTTTTTAAAACAGCCTCAGCGCCAGCCTCTTTTGCATATTCACTCACATTATATTCATTTAATCCTGTGATAATAATCACTTTACAATCTTTATTTAATGGGTTGTTGTGGATCATTTTTATAATATTCCACCCGTCACTGTCTTTTAATGTCAAATCAACCAGTGCAAGGTCATAAGGCCGGTGATTCTTTTCTGAATGTTCCAGAAAGCGTTGACATTCTTCCTCATTTTCGGCTGTATCAGCAGTCATTTTGCTGGCAACTAAAATATTTCTCAGATATTTTCTCACACCGGCGCTATCATCAACGATTAAGACATGTTTATGTCCTGAAATCTCTTTATCATACTCATTCTCTGCTTTTTGCTGAGGCACATCCACATGTACACTAAACCAGAAGGTACTGCCTGCTCCAGGCTCACTTTCTACCCAAATACTACCATTCATCAGACTCACCAGCTGTTTACAGATAGCCAGACCCAAACCTGTACCTGCATAACGTTTGGTAGTTCTTTCTTCTACCTGATAGAAAGCTTCGAAGATATTATCCAAATTATCTTCACTAATACCGACACCACTATCCTGAACCATAAATTCAAGCACACGATGATGTTCATTAACAATTTTCTTTTGTCGGATTGAGACTTTAATTTCACCCTTTTCAGTAAATTTGATTGCATTTCCAACCAGATTGATTAAAATCTGATTGATTCTGCTGTAATCTCCCCGTATGATTTCAGGCAATGTCGGATCTTGTTCGTAGATTAATTCCAACCCTTTCTGATAGGCTTTTACAGTTAAGGTTTTTAGCATTTTAACGATTTTTTCATTGATAGAAAATTCTTCTATTCTCAGGTTCATTTTACCGGCATCTATTCGGGAATAATCCAAAATATCACTAATAAGCGTCAACAGATTTTCAGAAGAGGTGTTAATGAGCTCAACATACTCCTTTTGTTCATTGTTTAAGGTAGTCTGAGCCAATAAATGAGTGATCCCCAATAATCCATTAAGCGGTGTTCGCATTTCATGACTCATATTGGAAAGGAAGTTTGCCTGTGTAATCTTTGCCAGTTCAGCAACTAATGCCAGCCGGTTCGAGTGTTCAATTGTCTCTTCCAGTTGCTTGTTTACAACACTGAGTTTATTCTTTGTTTCTATCAGTTCAACATGCTCTGCATAGAAATGATTGAGCGCATTGCTCCGCTGAAAAGCAGTTTTTAATCTAAAGTCAAAATCATTTAAACTCTGATAATGAAAAAGAATATCAGAAGGGTTTAAATCCATCAAAATATTCTCCAATGCTTTTATAATCTCTGTAACAACAATAATGACAGGCACTTTAAAGAAGAGCAGTTTTATTTGTTTTTTTATATAGGCAGGTAACATAAGCAAAATTTCAGAATCAACCAGTAAAATATCAATCTTCTCATTAAAAATAAAGGTCTCAATTTCATCTTTTAAACACAAAAATTGATTTTCTTCTCTTACTGAGAATAATTGACTGGTAAAATGAAAATAGTTAAAATGGATGGTTTGATAGCCCAATAAATCACATTTATTCTGAATATCTGCCAGAGAATCATTTAATTCAATCAACCCAAGTTTATTCATCAATCCGTTCTCCCACCTCAGCTTATCTTGAATGGTCTTATTCTAAATAGATAAATTAACTCAGGGCATCTCTTTTGTCAAATGATAAATGATTTCGTTCTGAAATTTTATGAATAAAAAGAGAAAGAACATCTGACATCTTGTTTTCATTCAATATAAACCGGTTAATGACGCGCTATAAATCATCATTTTTTCAAAATCTCCAAGAAAATGCTTGACAAGAGTAATTATTATGCTATTATTACTATGATCAGTTTAATCGTTTACTTATTTTTAAGAATTCGTGATTAAACTGATGAGGTTCTATACGGAATATCCCGTACAATAAGCAACCTGTCTGTAACTGTTTTTACAAACAGAAAGCATCTGTACGGTGAACGTACCACCCTGTCACTTCGTGACACCCCTCCAGCGGAGGGGAATAAGCTCTTATTTAGAGAAAAATTATATTAGGAGGCATTATGTCAGTAAACCCTCAAATATTCAGACAATATGATATCAGAGGTATTGTTGGTGAAGATTTAACAGAAGAAACTTTATATTTAATCGGTCGTGGTTTTGGTTCTTATGTCAGAAAACAAAATCAAAAAACTGTTGTAATCGGTGGAGATGCAAGACTTTCTACGCCAAAATTCAAAGAGCAGTTCACAAAAGGGCTGATGGAATGTGGTTGCGATGTTACAGATGTGGGTATATGTGCAACCCCTGTGCTTTATTTTGCAATTTGGAAACTACAGACTGATGCTGGTGCAATGATTACCGCATCCCATAATCCCCCTGAGTATAACGGCATAAAATTGAACAATGGTTTATCTTCAGTATATGGAGAGCAAATCCAGGATATTCTACAGATTATTCAGAGTAAAAATTTTGTACAGGGAGAGGGCTCATTTAAAACCTTTGAAGGTATTATTGATGTCTATAGCGATTATATTGTAGAAAATATTCACATGAAACGTCCTGTTAATTGCGTAGTTGATGCGGGTAATGGTGCTGGCGGAAACATATTACCTGATATTTTAAGAAGATTAGGCTGCACAGTTAAAGAGATGTATTGTGAAGTAGATGGTACCTTCCCAAATCATCATCCAGATCCTACTGTTGAAAAATACATGACTGATCTGATCGCTGTGATGAAAGAAGGAGATTACGAGGTCGGTTTTGGTTTAGATGGAGATGCCGACCGTATTGGTGTCATTGACGAAAAAGGTCAGATGCTCTATGGAGATCAGATTTTAAACATTTTTGCAAGAGATTTTCTCAGTGCAAACCCTGGCGAAACGGTTTTAGCTGATGTAAAATGTTCAAAAAACTTCTTTGATGACATCAAAAAACACGGTGGAAATCCGATTATGTATAAAACCGGTCATGCTAACATCAAAAACAAAATGAAAGAAGACAAAGTTAAATTCGGAGGCGAAATGTCTGGGCATATTTTCTTTGGGGACAGATATTTTGGTTTTGATGATGCGATCTATGGTTGTGCCCGTTTTGCAGAAATACTGTCCGGCACGGAAAAGAAATGTTCAGAAATTCTGGCTGATCAGCCTAAAATGTATTCAACACCTGAATTGCGCTATGATACTGAAGATGATATCAAATTTCAAATTGTTGATAAAGTAAGAGATTCTTTCATCAAAGAAGGCTACGAAGTAAATGCAATCGATGGGATGCGGGTAACATTCCCTGATGGATGGGGTCTTATCAGGGCATCCAATACACAGCCAGTATTGGTTTTACGCTTTGAGGCAGTAACTGAAACCCGTTTGAAAGAGATTCAGTCTTTAATAGAAAATCGTTTAAACGAACTATCTAAATAAAGATTTCTTCATAAAAAACAGGATGGCACTCATGTGCCATCCTGTTTTACTATTAAACTGTGAAAGCTCAGTATTAGAAAGATTATTTAATTCAGATGATGCTGATCTTAAAGATTTCAGATTATCACTAAATTCCAAAAAGTATATGAAATCGACAAGGCAAATAGGGATTTCCTTTTTTTTGTTTCTATTTTCCTCCAGAGCCGTGAGCATTAGGACATTCAAGACATGAAGACATTGAACAGTTATGATACATTGGGCAGGCTAGATTTCTATTTGGGCTGGTCGGTTGACTTGTACCACCACCACTGATAAACATTAATTCACTCTCTGATAACTCATCTTGTCTGTTATTTAGCAAGTAATTAAATGCATATTCTGCCTGTTCAGGAGTCAGATAAAAATCATCTTTCTTTAAGATACTGATTAATTCTTCTTTAGATTGTGCCTTAGCAATATGATTAAACCATTCACTGCCAACTTTTTTCTCATAAGCCAGAATGAGATTTCTTATATCTTCTTCCATTTTACGCTCCTTTATATTTTTTGTATTTAGGGTTTATCATCTCTGTGGACACCGCCACTGACAGTCAATAATTCATCATCAGTCAATTCAGGATTACCGGCATTTATTAAGAGGTTAAAGGCTTCATCCAGAAGTTCTGCCGATAAAATCAATTCGTATTGTTTTAACTGATTATCCAATTCCTCTTTTGTTGTAAGTAACATTATATCATTAATCCATGATTTCCCGTATTTTTGTTCACAATCTTTAAATATCTTCTGTAATTCGCTGGTCATCATCCCTCCTGTTACATGTTATTTCAAAAGTTTCTTCTCTTTTAACAGTAAAATGTATAAAATTGAATCTGTCAATAATTTTCTTTATTTTATGATTATCCGGTCTGATATAGAAACTCAGATACTTACAGATTATGGGTAATTGATTGAGTGAATGATAGATTAAAAATACAGGGAAGCCTGCGTTTCTGTAATCATTCATCACATAAAGACTATGAATATACATGGCATTAGAGCCAAATTGCCTGAACGTTATCCAGGCAAGCGGAATACTCTCTTTTAAAATAATCATTGAAGGGTTTGACCCTGTCATAAACTCATCATTTAAGGGATAAAAAACATCTGATTCAAGGTTTTGTTTTAAATCCTGTATATGTTGACGTTCTGTGCCACTTAAATCAGATAAACTTTTCAAATGATAATCCGCAGGCAATTTTAACAGTTTCCCATAATATTTAAGCAAAAATCGATTGAAAGAGCTCAAATTTGTTTCATTAAAAAGGGTCGAATAGACAAATTTTGATTGATTCATTTTACGGATGGGGTAAGTGTTGATAATTTGTTGAATATAGGGTTGATCATCCATGAGACTCAAAATGATGTAATGCCAGGTGTATTCTTCTATGTTTTCCGTACTACAAGCATCTTGCTTGTAGCCGGATTTTTCTGCAAGCAGGATGCTCGCAGTTCGAGTTAACTGACAGAAGTGTGAAAACAAGGCTTTGGCATAGCCTTTATGCCTGTACTGTTCATCGGTGAAGAGATATAAGAGACTCACTGAATTTCGTTTGTGTTCTCCATAAATCAATAACGTTACCGGTTTGGAATCCACATATAACAACAAAGCCTGAGCTTCCTGCTTTGCCACGCATTTTAGATAAACTTGTAAATAAAAGCCTTTCAGCAGGTTGGGTATAAACAAAAGTGCTGAGCTATTCGTATGATTAATTTTCTGAAAAATCACAATATCTGTCTTTCAACCAAATCATAGAATCTGCCCTTTTTCTCCATCAGTGTTTTATAATTCCCCTGCTCAACAATTCTGCCTTTTTCCAGAACGATTATCTTTTCACAGTCGATGACCGTACTTAAGCGATGAGCAATGACTATTCGGGTGCATTTAAGCTTGCTGAGTGTTTGAGTCAGCATTTTCTGGGTATAGTTGTCAAGTGCGCTGGTTGCTTCATCGAGAAGCAGGATTTTTGGCTGATGAATTAGTGCTTTCGCTATCAGTATTCTTTGCTTTTGCCCTCCGGAAATCGTGGCTGATTTTTCATCAATATTGGTAAAGAGTTTCATAGGCATCTCTTCAATATCCTTTTTAATCTCTGCCATTTCACACGCTTTCCAGACATCTTCTTCGCTGATATCCGGATTATTGCCCTTAATATTACTCAGTATATCTCCGGGTAGCAGTCTGCCATTTTGCAAAACAACCCCTGTTTGCTTTCTGAGACTCACCATATCTGCTTTTTCCAAGTCATAATTTGAAATGTAAATCTTACCACTTTCTGCCTTTTCAAAACCAAGCATTAACCTGAAAAGCGTTGACTTTCCGCTTCCGGATGACCCGACAATTGCGACATATTCACCATCCTGTATCTTTAGGGAAAAGTCCTTGATGACCAAATCACTACTCCCTGAATAACGGAAATTGACATTGGAAAGCTCAATATCACCCTTAATCGATTCGATTTCGGTATTGCTGTTATTTTTCTCGGGGATTTCTTCCAAAACAGGTTTGATGTTTTGAAGAATGGCATAGATATAGCTGATGCTGATGGTTGTACTGCTTAATGAAAGCAGAATCATTTGAAAAGAGATAAATGAACTGTTAAAGGCAATAAAATCACCTACAGACAGTTTTTCTTTTTGCATGGTCAGCCAGAAAACAAGCATTGAACTGACAATGGCAAAAATACTCATAAAACTACTATTAAAGAGTTGTAGTTTTTGATACAGGATTTCATACTTTTTCAGGTTCTTATACTTTTGACCCCAATGATAAAAAACTCTCTTTTCTGCACCGTTTAATCTGATTTTGCCTATTCCATTGATAATATCTGACAAAAAGCTCATCAGTTGCTCGGAGAAATAGATTTTTTTTATCCCAAATTTAATCTGCAAGGCACCATTGATCATCATAAAAACCAGCAGAATTGCTGACAGACTGATCGCATAGATTGCCATTTCGCTGTTATAGAAGAATAAGACCAACAGATAAAAGATTGAAAAACAAAAACTTAACAGCGTATCTGTCAATATACTGGAAATGATGATTTTTATCTGATAAAAACTCAATACCTTTTTCCCGATCTCTCCGGAAGAGTATTTTCTGAAAAATGAAACCGGTAAATCTACCAGTCTGCTCCATAAGGCTGATTGAAGCAGATTGTCGAGTTTAAATTCAATCTTTCCAACAGCGAGAGATTTTATCACATTAAACAAAACAGCACTCACACCCACAGAAACAAACAATATAAAAATCAGATAAAACTGCTGATAATCGCGTTCAGGGATGTGTGTATCTATGACTGAACCGGTAATAACGGGGATTAACGCACTCAGTAAACCAGCAATGATACCGGTGCTGATGATTGGCAGAAGCAGACGAAAACTCAATGCTGATGCTGAAAACCGGAACAGACTCAACAAGGTTACTTTGGTTTTTGGAAAAGGGCGATAAAAGTAATAGCCATTTAGTCTGATTTCAGAATAATTGGAATGTGTTATCTTGTATTTTTCATTACTTTGCGCATTAATACAGTCATAGGCATTATTTTCTCTGGAAATCAATACACAAGGTTCATTCTTTTGATTAAAGCCTAAAAAGGAACCTAAGTCGTTCTTCCACCAGTCTTCTTCAAGGTTAAATTCTCTGATTTTAAAATCTGCTTTATTGGCAATATAATCAATTTTCTGCTTTACTTTTTCAATTTCCAAATCATGTATGGTCGTAAACTCAATATGAAGATGATGACACAATATCTTACAGGCATTAATAAGCGCTGATTCATTGACTAAAACCAAATCCTGCTCAGAGCCTGTTTTATCAGACATCAGGCTGGTCAGTTCAATGGCAGATTTTTTGTACAGCAGTCTGTCATTTTCAAAGGTATTTGACAGATTCTCCAGATGCTTTCTATTCTTATCCTTCTCATTCTGAATAACCGTATTGAGAATGAATCTCTCTTTATTATGATAGTCATCGGTATCATCTATAAAATCTTTGACGTAATTATAGTGTACCGCATTCAGGTTTTCAATTAAGTGATTGTGCCATATATGGATAAGTGTATGATAATCATCTGATTTTTTAAACGGCTCATAGACTTCATTTGAGGGATCTAGCACACTAAGCTTTGAAAAGTTTATACAGCGTGCATAAATTGTCGGTAAATCTTTAGTTTGCGAGCTCAGGCAAAACATTTCACCCGGATTGACACTACAAATATATGAAATTTGACCAGTATCGAATACATTGGTATTCGCTTCATTCACAGAAATAAAAATATCGGCTCTGCCTTCGAGACAGAAATATAGTCTTTCCGGCTTGACGATAAATCGTTCAGAGGAATTGCTTGAAAATGCGTTTTGTTTTAAGTGATTGTCTATATTCATATTCTATACTTCTGTCAAGAGGGTGTAAAGACCCTGTTCTTTTATTAAATCTTCATGTTTACCGCGTTGAACAACCTTGCCTTTAGACAACACAATGATTTCATCACAATCACGAATAGTGCTCAAACGGTGTGAAATAACAATACTTGTGCAGCCTCTTTTTCTGAGGTTCAGGTCGATTTCAGCTTCTGTTTTTGAATCCACAGCTGAAGTGGCTTCATCTAAAATCAAAATGGAAGGTTGCGAATACAGACATCTGGCGATTTCGAGTCGTTGCCTGATTCCACCACTCAGGTTTCGACCGTTTTCCTGCAGAATCGTTTCATATTTATCTTTCAACAGCGTGACTTCATCATGCAGACATGCATCTTTTGCTGATTTTATAAGTGCCTCTTCATCAATATACTCATTCCAGAGCGTGATATTATCTTTAATACTGCCTGAAAACATATTCACTTCCTGTTCAGCATAGGCTAATGAGGATTGAATCACTTCAAGGGGGATGTCTTTTGCCGGCATATTGTCAAAGAGAATTTCTCCTGAGACAGGCTGAAGGAGTCCGGCTATCAATTTACCAATCGTTGATTTTCCACTTCCGGAGTAGCCAACAAGCGCAATTCGTTTACCTGGTTCAATGACTAAATTAAAGTCTGAAATAAATGCTTCTTCCAGTTTATCATACGTAAACGACAGATTTTTAATTTCAACTCTGCCTGATAATTTTTTAAACTGATTCGCATCGAATGCTTTTCTGTCTAAATACTTGTCTTCCGGATAATGGTATATGTCTTCAAGTCTCTTTTGATCGGCTTTTAACATTTGATAAGTGAAAACCGTGTTGATCATTTTTTGCAAAGGTTTGTAAAAACTGACCATCAAAGTCTGAAAAGCGATAAAAGTACCGATAGACAAAGAGCCTTCCATTATCTTCAAACCACCGATAAACAGTAACATTAAAACAGATAGCAATTCACTCATGGCTGGGATGCCTTTAATAAGCTTTTGTTTAATATTTAATCCGTGAATTCTGTTCTGAATTAGTGTATATTGTTCAGCTAATCTTAAGAAAAGATTATTTTCCTGTCCATTTGCCTTTAGAGTCTCTATGGAATTGATTCCTGCCAGTGCAATGCCATAGAGTTTGTTTTCATCATTAAAAAGAATCGTATATTCCTCATTGATAAGTTTTGAAGTATAATGCACCAGAAACATATTCAGCAACATCAGAGATAAACTCAGAATACTCAGATTTACATTGTAGTAAAACATCAAAAGCAGATAAAAACCTGAAAAAATAAACTCAACCACCGGCTTGAGTAAATCATTCACCACAAAGCCTGATACGTTATCGGTTGAATTAATGCAATTAACGATACTGCCACTGTATCGTTGTTCATAAAAGCTGCCTGGAAGCCGGAGAATTTTGTGGATAAATTGAAATGTGTTTTGAACAGCTCCCTCTATCTTGAGTCTTAAAAGGGTTTTTTCATATAACCAGTTGGTGATACCAAAAACGATAGCCGTAAAAAACATAAAAAGCAGAAGGAATTTTAAATCGCCCTTCTTTTGGGGGATTAAAATCATATCAATAAAGATACGATTAAACGCAGGTATGATCAAGCCGATAATACTGAGAATAAATCCGGAAATACATATAAAAAGATAGGTTTGCTTTGGGATTTTTTTTAAGGCCTGTATTAAATATGCCTGTTCATTAACAGACTTTTTGGATTTTACAAATGCACTCGTTTTTTGGAAACAGATTATCACTTCAGAGTAGTTTTCCGAGAATTCCTTTTCGTCCAGTACTCTGTGCCCTGAAGCGGGATCATTCACATAATACTTTTTATTCTTGATGCCTTCCAGTACGATAAAATGATTTCTCTTCCAGAAAATGATTGCAGGGAAGGTCTTTTCAGCTAACTGATTAACAGAAGCTCTGAATCCTTTGGCATCTAAACCAAACTTTTTTGCTACTTTAACGATATTCAGGGCATTACTGCCATTCCTGTTTACTGAACATTCTACTCGTAATTCCTCATTGCTGAGATACTTACCATGATAAGCGAGTATGATTCCAAGACTGACGGCTCCGCATTCGACAGTCTCAATCTGAAGCATGGTGGGTGTTTTTTTTATCTTCATAATTTTAAATTTGGTATAATGAATTCAATAGGTCTCATTTTTCTGATAACAATATTGCCATCACAAAGTGTGCCGGGTTCAATCTTCATCGCAGGTCCTTTGGATGAAGTCCATTGATAACCTGATTTTGTATATTCTGAGGGGTTCAGATCCACGATAACTTCCAAAACAATTCTCTGGGCATAATTCTCTGCAAGCGTTGCATTGCCTGTAAAATCAAAAATTCTTTTTTCATTTACAGGGAATTCTGAAACACTGACAACTACCCCTGTCAGATAACCATATTCTTCCTTTGAAACCGTACTGGGCGATATTTTACATCTCATACCGGTACTGATATTTTTACCTTGTTCAATAGGATAATATAAAACGGCTACAAGATCCTTTATTGTCTCGCCAGAACGTGAAATCCTGATAATCTGATCTCCCTTGTTCACATAAGTCCCTTTTAAGACGCTTTCTATGACTTTACCCTGCTCTCCGGAGATGATTGTACTTTCATTAAAAAACTTCTGTTGGAGTGTATGAACTTCTTGCTCTGTATGTTTCCGCAGTTTTAACTGCGTAATCTGTTCAATAAATTCAGGCTTATCAATGCGGGCGATAATATCACCCTTTTTAACATAATCACCAGTTTTAACACTGATGTCATAAATCTGCCCGTTTGTATGTGAATATAAAGAATAAAATCCGCCATCTGAAACCAGCATTCCCTCTGCATTGAGATTGATGTCCACAACCCCTAAAAAGCCCCATAACAACAAACCGCTGATTAACAGAAAAATGGTTAGCAATACAATCCAAATAATTCTGTAACTGCTGTTTGTGCCTGGGCTGTTCTGAATATGTCTCTTTAATTCTTCCATTATTTCACACTTTCTCTATCCCTGTACTACAAGTTGTAGCGCAAGCTACCAGCTTGCGAAAAAAATAATTTAGTAAGTAGAATGTAGCCCAAGCTACCAGCTTGTGAAAAAAATAATTTAGCAAGCAGGTTGTACCGCAAGCTACCAGCTTGCGAAAAAGATAATTTGGCAAGCAGATTGTACCGCAAGCTACCAGCTTGCGAAAAAAATAATTTAGTAAGCAGATTGTAGCGCAGGCTACCAGCTTGCGAAAAAGATAATTTAGTAAGCAGATAGCTTGTCCTACTATCTTGCTTGTAGAATTCATTAATTTTTACTCGCTCAGTAAAGACGATTATTGATCGATCAGACATAGCTTTCCATTTTTTATTGTAAGCAGATAAATGTTGTTGCCTGTAAATTCACCATTGTACTGACAGGTCAGGTGTCCACTGATACCATTATAGTTTTTTATAGCAGACAATTCTACTGCAATATTTTCACGGGTTATTTCGTTACAGTTTTCCATGGCTTGAATAATCAGCATCGTCGAATCATAAGCTAAGACGGAAAAGAAATTCGGTTCTTCACGGTATAACTGCTTGTACCGAAGAATAAATGACTTAATCATTTCATCATTTGACAGATAATTAAAATGCGTAGGGATCAGGATATTGACAT
>JAKQQL010000124.1:0-26541 GCA_029564175.1 Candidatus Cloacimonadota bacterium | reverse complement strand
CGAACACCAGCTTCAATATAAAGTTCTACACCCAAGACTTGAGCAGGATACTGTAATTGAGGAATATGAGATAAGAAGGATTTTGCATCTACATATATTGCATGACCACCAAATGGTTCAAGCAAAGGGATACCAGCTTCTTTCAATTTCTGTCCCAAATATTGAATCTGAGAAATTCTGGCATGCAGATAATCATACTCAGTAGATTCATTCAGACCAACAGCTAAAGCGGCCATATCTCTGCCTGCCATACCACCGTAAGTAATAAATCCTTCAAACATGATATTATATACAGTGCATGCCTGAAAAAGCTTTTCATCTTTTAAACCGATAAATCCGCCAATATTGACGATACCGTCTTTCTTGGAACTCATTGTCATGCCATCTGCATAAGTGAACATTTCTTTAACGATCTCTTTAATGCTTTTATCGGCATAACCTTCTTCTCTGGTTTTTATAAAATACGCATTTTCAGCAAAACGGGCTGAATCAAAAATCAGGGGAATCTGATATTTTTTACAAATAGTAGCGACGTCTTTAATATTCTGCATGGAAACCGGCTGTCCACCACCGGTGTTACAGGTAACGGTTAAAACAACCAATGGCACTCTTTCTACACCTGAATCAAGAATACACTTTTCTAATTTTTGACAATCAATATTGCCTTTAAAGGGATGGTACAGACTAACATCACCGGCTTCATCAATTCCACAATCAATCGCGTGAGCCCTGCGAAATTCGATATGACCTTTTGTTGTGTCAAAATGAGCATTTCCAGGGATTACATCATTATCCTTTACCATAGCAGAAAAAAGCACATTTTCAGTAGCTCTTCCCTGATGGGTCGGCAACATATAAGGAAAACCCAGCAATTCTTTTATGGTATCTTTCAGCTTGAGAAAGCTCTTCGAACCTGCATAAGATTCATCTCCCATCATCAGGGCAGACCATTGCTGATCGGACATCGCACCTGTTCCGGAATCTGTCAGCAGGTCAATATAAACGTCTTCTGCCTTGAGATTAAAGAGGTTATACTCAGCTGCTTCAATCTTCTGAGCTCTCTCTTCACGAGTAAGCATTTTCATCTGCTCAATCATCTTGATTCGCCAGGGTTCTGCATAAGGCATTGATTCCATTCTAACTCCTTTATTGTTTTTTATATTTTTGACAATTTTCAAATTTAAGTCAATCTTTGTCAAGCCTTTTTACATTTTTTTTGTGTTAATTCCCTTTCTTTTTTTCTGAAAAAGTTAGATTCAAAATTATTTCTGTTGACAAAAAAAATGACCTTTATATTGTGGAATCAAATGGGCATCCATAGCTCAGTTGGTAGAGCAACTGACTCTTAATCAGTGGGTCGTAGGTTCGAATCCTACTGGGTGTACCATCTTCTCTCTTCAAGTTGTACCGTAAGCTACCAGCTTGCGATTTATTGTGTTTGAATCCTACTGGTGTACCTTCTTCTCTATTAAACACTCCGTTTTAATCAACATCACATTTTTATTATTTTCTGATTTATTAGTTCCAAATACCCTCTATCTATATTACCCTGACAAAAATGCATATTTCTGTGTTTTTCTTCCGTTTTTTTTTGCAAAAGCTATATTTTATTTTAAAAATGAGGGTTTTTCAAAAAGTCAGCAGAAATAAATGAAAAATCTGAAAGCTTGTCATCATGAGCAATTCTTAACAGCATTATTCCTTATTCATTAGGACGAAGTCCGCCGGGTCTCCCTGATACGCTTCCTGCATAAAAAAGAATATGGTTTCTATTCCATTAATCCCCGAAGGAGTGACAGGATTATAGAAGGTGAAATGATAGTAAAATTTTAAATGCAAGGGGTCATATAGGAGATTGTTCTTTGCTACACTACTTTCCGCTAAGCGCTTCGCGATTGCGTTTCGCACAGAATGACAGGTTTTTGGTACTGGTATGTTTGCCGGGAAATATTGTTAACCATTGGCATACTGTAGATCAAACCTCCTGAGTAGTTACAATAATCTTATTATTAAAATCAACTCCTCATTTCTTTTCTTGAAAATAGAAACGAAGAAATTCAAGCGCTGTTATAAAAATCCTGCCTTGGCCACTCTCTTAGACTCCACCGCAAACTTGCTGATAGTTTAGCAAAGTATATAAGTATGCTTTTAGCTTAAAACATGCGGCTGTTCACACCCAATCGGGTTTCACTTCGGCTTAACGGATCGTACTGTAAGCATCCTGCTTGCAGCTTTTCTACAAACGGGACGCTTGTAGTACGGATATTGACGTCTTAACGGATTTTTATCAATGCGAATATTAAAAACTACCTTCATGGAAATATTACTTTTTCCTTGATAATCATAAACTTATAAATAAATGATTGCATCATCTTTTATCACTGTGAAATAAGGTTAAATTCCCTTTTCTCAAAGTCATTAAATATCGCAGTTGGCTTCTAAGGCTTAAAAATTTAACAGTCTCCACCTATCTTAAATTAACTTTTTAAAAAATATCTTGACTAATAAACTATGTTTTTTTAATTGTTAGCAACGTCTATATTAAGAAGAGAATAAATTCTTGTATTGACTTGAAACAAAGGGTTGGAGTATTGCACCAACATCTGAGACATAAACTTAAAACTGGAGGGGATTTTTATGATCGATAAAATATTAAATTGTAATATAAAAGCAATTTTCATCGTACTTTGTATGTTTTTCTTATTTAGTTTATTATCAGCATCATTCATTACTTTTCCTATTGCAACCAGAGAGGTATCAGATATTTCAGTCGGAGACATAAATCATGATGGATTAAACGAAATTGTTGTAGGATTTCTTAATGCAAATATTTATCCACAACCATTAATTTATATATTGCAAAATGATGGTATTGGAAATTATACTATTTTAGATACACTTGTTGTTGTTGGACATGTTACTTCTTCTACCTTAAGTGATCTTAATAATGATGGTTATCCTGATTTGTATTTTCCTGTAACTTATAATGATGGGAGCAATAGTTTTCTATCAAAATTTAGAGTTTACCTCAACCAGGGCGGTTATTTTGATCATGATAATTATACAGAATACAATGTGCCTTCATTTATACCATGTGGTTATTATAAAGAACTAAAGTGGAATAATGATGATTTTACAGATTTTTTATTTTATTACAATGGTAATTTTAATCTATTCATTAATGATACAAATGGTCATTTTATTGAAGAAGACAATTCTCATTCATGTAGTATGTCATACGCGAAACCCATTATCACAAATATGAACAATGATTTTTCTGATGAGTTTATCTTTCATACACAAAATTCTGAGTTAAAAATGTATCAATATCCAAATTTGAATGAACCATATTTAACTATACAAGATCCTGATTATTTAAACAATTACAAATATCTTAGCGCTTTCGATTTAGATCATGATGGCGATATAGATATTATATGCATAATCAAAGATTTTTTTTACAATAATGTTATACGATTATTTGAAAACAGTGGAAATGGCGTTTTCGAAATTCATGATTTACCATTGTACTATAATTTCCAATCTTTCAATGTTTTGCTTAAAGATATAAACTTTGATGAAAATCCAGAAATAATTTACAATGCGGTCATCTTCCCACTTCAGGGGTTTCAGCTTGGAGAACCCTATGCCCTTTTAGTATATCCTCCTCCAGTAGGCAATATTTATAGCCCGTATTATGATTATATTGATTTAGATAATGATGGTGATCTTGACTACATTCTTGCTGCATACAGTTATGATGCTCGTACTTTTCTATATACAAGATTTAACAACGGCGATGGAACATTTTCAGATAATCATCCGCTAATTATTTCAGATGTAATAACAAAACCATTTAATATGAATCTAACGAATTACCCAAATCCTTTTAACCCATCTACAACGATATCTTTTGAGCTTGATATCAATAGTCAGGTATCTTTATATATTTATAATATAAAAGGACAATGTGTTAGAAATATTACGAATGATCAGCTTTCAGCAGGCAAGCATCAATTGATTTGGGATGGTAAAGACAATAATAATCATAATTTAAGTACAGGCATTTATTTCTGCAAACTAACAACTAAAAAAGGCACATTTACCAAAAAAATGATGCTAACAAAATAATAGGAGAGTATTATGAAAAAAAATCTTAAGTTTAGTCTTTTGATTGTATTATTGTTAGAATTAATGCTTTCATTTTGATTTCTCCTTTATTACCATCTCAAGATCTTTGAGCAAAGTTTCTTTTGAAACCCTTAATTTTCCTAAACTTTCCAAATGAGGGTGATCAAAATAATCATGATAATAAAATTGTAAATAAGTGCCAGCTATTAAGCAAAAAGATATTTGTGGTACATAACGACTGTCTTTTACCATCTCCTCTTCATACAATGTAGAGTCAATATTTACAATACCTCTAAAAGTAATTAATATTTTACTTTTTAACTCTTTACTTAAGTAATCTTGAATACTTTGTAAAGAAAGCACATGTAATAATTTTGATAGAAAATAATATCTAGCTGGATTGTGACAAGAATCATCAAGTAATTTAATTAATACATCATTATATGAAGGGCGACTTATCAGCTCTCTAAAACCATTAAAATTATTTACATCATAAATGTAATTAGGCTTGTATGGAGCTATAGTGGGATCTTCATAAATAAAAAGAATTATTTCTTCAAATGATAGATCTGACAAAAGACTATCAGGTAATTGATATTGATAGTTTTCCATTTCTTTTATATTATGTATCGTAAAGTTTTTAAACTTAAATTTAGGGCTTATTTGTGAAAATCCAATATTGATCTCAATATCGTGATTATCGGTGAACTGATCAGGTAAATCGTATTCGCTTTCAAGAGCTGCCTGTGATGATAAATGAACTGAAATGAATAGAAATAGTGTTGTTATTAATATGAACTTGATTACTTTATCCATATAATCTCCTTGTATTTTATATTAATATTTATACTTATGAGTAATCAGTTGTTCAATATATTATAATTCTTATAATTATTATCTAACTTAGATTTAAAAAATAAAAATTGCTGTTTATGTGTCAATCAAAATTTTTAAAAATTTTAAAATAAATGTTAGAGACTGTTCAATTTTTAAACCTTAAAAGCTAACAGCAGTATTTAATGACTTTGAGAAAAGGGTGCCAACCTTTTCCCACTGAATTGTTGCTTGACAAATTTTGCTTATATTCAGATTATACAACATAGATTCTGTATGCAGTTGCTGTCTGCCATGCAGGATTAGTTCTTTCATCCAAAGTGAAAAAACTATTTGTCTCGCAGTATCAAGGTTCTTTAGACCATATCGGCCTGATACTGCTTTATTAATTTTCCTGTTGTATCTTTCAGAAACATTTGAAGTAAGTCCTTTTCTTCTAAACGACCAATTTTTGAGTATTCTTTCTGAAATATGTTTTGCCAGATTCACAGGGAGTATTTTTGTTAAATGTTTTAGCCCCTTCTTAACGCTTTTTGATGATTTTCTTCTGAATACTTTCAGAATTTTTTCTTTTAATGATTGCTTTAAATAGTCAGGTATATTTGATTTATAAAGATCCTTGATTAAATTCCGTAGTTTATGAAATTTACATAATTGATGCGGAGTCTCCGGAAATACTTTCACTCTTGCCTTAAACAAAGGTTTGCTTCCATCGCTTACAATCATTCGTGGTATACCATAATGCAGTTTAAACATCTGAAAACAATGCTGATAAGCTTCTGTAGTAGTATTATAGTATATGTCCTGATACAAAGGAATGCCTAAGTCATAATCCACTATCGTTATAACATAATATGGAACTTGATTGAGTTTAATATATTTTTCGTCGATACTTATTTTTCCACTCCAGTATTTAATTGAATTAATCAATAACGCCTGCATGTCTTTTATCTGATGAAATAGATTTGAAACAGTTCCTTTGGAAACTCCCAGAAGCATGGCTATTGTTTCAAAGTTTAAACCGCTTGCAGACAGAAAATTTACCAGAACGCTTTTATTAGACTTCTCCATTTTAGTTAAATATTCTGATTCAATATACGGATTATTCTCTTTATAGATTTTATTGGTTCTTTTAATGTCCGGGTCAACCTTTTTATCAATTTTATTCGTCTGCATTAACAAATCAAGATGGTGATTTATATCTATGGATTGACTTAAATTGTTTTTTATAAAGATAGATTGTATTTTTTTAATAATTGTTACAGAACTTATCTGATCTATTTTATGAAGAAAAGTCAGTTTGCTGATTTTAGAGTTTGATTTATCATTACAGAACGATTCATAATGTTTATCGATAGGTAATAAAAGGTTATTGATGACTTGTTGTTGGATTTTATCTCTTTCTTCTTTAAGAAAAGACTTTCTGGTTAAAAAAGTTTTAAAATCTTTCTCGCATTGATTGAACTGCATGACATAATTATGTCCATTTTGCCTGTTACTATATCCTGTTGAATCGGCTATCTCCTGATGTGTAAAATAGTTCTTACCTATTTTAACAACCTTGATTAAACTAAGTAACATATTGAATACCTTTAAGTTATCGCTATTATTAACTAACTCGATAATAAAGAGTTCATTGATAATAAGTTTTAATGAAGAGTCACTGGCTTCAATCCTTAAAGAACTGTTTACTTCAAGTTTTTGGAGTGTTTTTTTTCATAAATACCTCGCCTTTTTTCCAATGTAATTGATGCCATAATAGATGACTTAGATATTTTGTAAAGCACTATTTTACATGTTGTTTCTTATAATTTCTGTCATTTTTTAAGACAATTGAATACAAATAACGCTTGTAATTGAATGATCTTTTGAAAATAGCCATTGGTTTTGGCTTTAGAATAACGATCAGAAATTCTGTATTTGTCAATTTAGCAAATTCTCATTAAATAGAGCCAAACAACCCCTTTCTATAAAAGTCAGTATCTGGAATATGCATAAAAAAGGGGTTTATGTTGAACAGTCTCCACTAATTTTTACGGTTTGTGGTAATGGAAACGAAGCTATTCTGTCCTATAAAGTAGATAGTTCTCTAAGTGCAAAATCTGGAGAATTTCTACACTCTCAATAATACTTTATCTGTCTAAATACAAAACAGTTAGCTAAATTTTCAAGTGAGAAACAGGCTGTAAAACCGCCCTTCATGTTCAGTATAATTGTCACTTTTTCCTGCAAAACGGCATAAATTGCAATTTATCTTTTCAAAGTGGAATACCGATCTAACTGTTTATTAATTTGTAAGTTATGCAGATTGAAAAACTGCTTTTCCAATTGCAGTTTGGGTTGTCACATTACAACCCTCTATCTATATTACCCTGACAAAAATGCTTATTTCTGTTTTTTCTTCATTTTTTTTAAAAAAATCAGATTTTTCTTGTCTAAACATCATACAAGAACAGTTAGCAGATATTGAATCTCGCAAAGGTTACAAAGTACGCAAAGAATAAATATCTGGTAAAACTGAATAGTATCAGTACTTTGTTTAAGCATAACGCCATCAAAAACAGAAAACTGCTTTTCCAAAAACGAAAAAGCAGTTATAAAGATTTCAATTGAGTAACAATTGTAAAATTAAACTGTAAGCATGAATAACAAAACGTTTTAATTAAGTTTATTTAATTAAAATTATTTTATGGTTTTCGATAGTATCAGAAGTCTCCAGGCGAATGAAGTAGATTCCAGAAGAGACATAGTGCTGAGCATCATCCTTTCCATCCCAATAAAGGCGATGTTCTCCCGGATAAATGTATGAATCAATCAGACTTTTTACTTTTTGACCCTTGACATTATAGATATTAAGTTTCACACGAGCACTTGATTGAAGAGAAAACTTAATACAAGTTGAAGGATTGAATGGATTTGGATATGCACAAATGTTTTTCATTTCGGGTTTATGATTTTGCTCATCGCCTGACAACAATGTATCTGTATTTCCAGAAACCCATTGATGATTTTCTATCATCACATCATGATTGCCTTTTAAGTCTGTTAAAGTATTTCCATTCCCCTCATTAAAACGATAATAAGAGATTAAGTCAGGATTGGATGGATTGATCAGATGATTCATATGATAAAAAATTTCATCACCACTACGCACTGATTGCCAAATTCTAAGTTCATCAATAACTCCATCAAAGCTGAAATTACCATTAAAACTATCTCCTATATTCAATGGATAAGCAGAATTGTCTGAAATATTTGCATTTGGGATGGATTCTACATTCACCGAAACTTCCATTCCATCAATATACATTTTTGCTTCATCAGCCCCATTAAAGCTAACTGCAATATGAGTCCATTGATTAAGTGAAAGCGAGTTATTCTCTGACATAAGTGTAACCGGACCTTGTGTCGAGCTGTATGTCAGAACCAAACAATTACCGTTTTGATTCCCATTTTCTTTTTTGACTTTTAAATTCAGTTTTCTTTTATCAATAATCATCCCATAACCGTTAAAAGAGTCCTGCCCCCAGCCATTCAGCTTAATCCAGCATTCAATAGTTAATGGGCCTGTCAGATTGAATGTATCTTCTGATGAAGTAGAGGCTGTCGTATTATTGCCATTAAACATAATAGCTGAGTTGCCGTTGAAAACGGAAACCATATTTTCATAACATCGACTTAGTGTATGATTTTCATTTGTAACACTTAATTTAACAGTATAAATACCTGGTGTTGTATAGGTATAAACCGGATTTTCTTCATATGAATCTACAATATCGTCACCGTTGAAATCCCAGGCAAACTGAGTAAAGGGTATTAAATCCTGAGATATATTATTAAAGCTGACACTTAAAGGTGCATGCCCTGAGTTATGATTAAGCGTAAAATCACATGATATAAAAGTATTCTCCCAAAAAGATATTTTATTTCCATTAAATGATCCGGCAACAAAGTCAACATCCCCATCATTATCCATATCATTTGGTTCTACTCTCCACGGGTCAATAAAGGTGTTACTGATAACATTCTTTTGCCAGTTAAACGGATAAGTTCCATTTCTGACGTAAGAGGCAAGGGTATTGGTATTTTGTGAGGTGGAAACAATTTCATTGACTCCGTCAAGATTGAAATCAGCAAACATTACATCAAGACTATGATTACACATCGTATCGATATCATGTCTGGTAAAACTGTAATTATTGCCACTGTTCTGGCGATACCAGGCAACAATGTTGCCAGCATAACCCTGAGCGATGAGATCTAAAAGACCATCATTATCAATATCGACTGATCTGACACGATGAGCACCCACCAGCTGATTGTCAATCACCACTTCCTGCCAGTATGGTTCATAATCAACCTGAAACCAAACAGACACTTTGTTCATATCCATAGTTGCAGAGACCAGTTCTGTCACCCCATCATTATTCAAATCAGTTATGTAAACTGATCTAGCACCAGGTTCATTCATAGAAAGACTTTGTTTCTGCCAGTTGCAGGGATTACCTCCATTGTTATACCAAACGGCAATTTCATTGCCGGCTGCTGCTGCACCAGCCAAATCCAAATCTCCATCCCCATCAATATCTTTACAAAAAACTTCGTGAGCATTGCTAAAACCAGAAGCTACGATTTGCTTTATCCAGCTGACAGTTCCCTCTCCCGTCTGATAATAGACTATAATCTGATGCAAACCCCATGATGCAATGGCAATATCATTTTTTCCATCATTGTTAAAATCGCCTAAAACACAACTGAATACGGATCGAACAGTATTGTCGATCTCGTATTCAGTCCATTGACTCTCTCCCTCATTCTGTTTATACCATCTTAAAGTAACATTTGATCCGCCTACAATATCTGGCAGATTATCATTATCAATCAATCCGGTGGCAATACCGGCTGTAAAAGGAATTGAACTGTTTACGACATGCTCTTTGAATTGATATGCCTGTGCAATTAAAAGATTAACAGCTACCATGAAAATCAAACTTAAGACTGCATTTTTTGAGAATTTCATAATTCCCTCCCCTTTTTTTAATCGTGTTATTTCCTTATACCATCTATTATCATTTTTATATAAATCTGAAAGAACTCTTCTGCTGTTACTAAGCCTTTTTTAATTACATAAGTCTGATCAGGAAACAAGATAGACCTATTCAAAACACCTCTCATTGAAAACATAATTTCGGCAAACATTACCCTAGGATGAATATCGTTTTTAAACAAACCCATATCAATCCCTTTTTGCATTAAACCTGTTAGAATGCCAAAATATTCTTCAGAAGCGATAACGTATTCCTTCTGATAATCTTCTGATATCAGATTCCAGTCAAAATCAGAGCTATCCATTTTTAGTTGAAATTTTACAAAGTCTTTTTGCTCAAGAGAAAGTATATAATAGGCATTTAGAAAATCTATCAATGTCTCAGTAGGAGATTTCTCTCTTCTGATGACTTCTTGAAGTTTTTCCATTTTTACTTTTGAATTTCGAATATATAAAGCCATATAGATGTCATTTTTACTCTTAAAATAAGTATAGATTGAGCGTCTGGCACAGCCAAATTTTTTGGCTAAATCATCCATACTGAAGTTTTCAAAGCCCTTATCTAAGAAAAAATGATATGCCAAATTTAACATTTCCTCTTTCCTTAAATCTTCTTCATCTTTTTTTCTTCTTTTCATACCACCTCTTTTAATGCACACGTGTGCAATATAATAGGAATTATAAAAACTGTCAATAAAAATATTCGGAAATGATCAGAGTAGCTCATTTTCATTGGAGCATTCAGTCTCTTTCTTTCCTCTTTCATTCCTATTCATTTTCTCTTAATCTTTTTAGCAATCTCGCTTGTTAAGAGGCAGTGATCAGATGGCAGATAGTTGTTGAAAAATGGGTTTTCTACAGGATAGATAAGGGAATCATATGAGTATTATTCGATTTTTAATGAGAATATGAGTATAGAAGTATCGAGATATTTTGTAAAAAAGGGATTGATTTAGAGGTATGCTTTTAGTAAACGACCAGGATGATTGTATTACATTATATCTATTACGCTTTTTGTAGAACAGGCATCTTGCCCGTTTAGTATCAGCTGTAGCATTTTCTGCAAGCAGGATACTCGCAGTACGAAAATGACCAGAGTGGTCGTTTTACAGCTTACTTTTATTTAATAAAATCCTTTTTTCTGATGTGTCTGACGGATATTTTCAAAGAAATTATCCGTTACAATCTCACCATCAAACAGATTAATGACCCGACTTCCCATACGGGCATAGTTTTCAGAATGTGTAATCATTACGATAGTTGTACCATCCTGATTGAATTCACGAAACAAGCGTATCACTTCCTCCCCATTTTTAGAGTCCAGATTTCCTGTGGGCTCATCCGCTAAAACAACTTGAGGAGAATGTACGAGAGCTCTTGCCACAGCCACCCGTTGTTGCTGACCACCGGATAAATCAATTGGCTTTTTATGGGCAAGATCCGTAATATGGAGTCTCTCCATTATACTTAGCACTCTTTTCTTTTTTTCTTTGGCACTATGATTAAAAAATGACAAAGGAATTTCAATATTATTATAGACACTTAATTCATCTATCAGGTAAAATTTCTGAAAAACAAAACCCATATTCAGTTTTCTCAGGTTCGTTTTTTGTTTTTCGTTATAAGCTGATACCAGCTGATTTCGGTAATAATATTCACCATCACTCATAGAATCAATCAATCCAATCACATTCATTAAAGTAGATTTTCCTGAGCCGGAAGGACCCATAACTGAAACAAATTCACCTTCCTGAATCGTCAGATTAACATTTCTAAGCGCTTGCGTTTCAATTTGATTCATTTGATACTTTTTTCCAACACCCTTTAGTACGATCATGTTCCCTTACCCTTCAAACTAAACTGTTTTAATCAATTTAAGAATCAGGATGATTGTTATTGAACAGTCATCCTGATGTAAACCAAAATCATATTTTTATCGGCAATAAAATCCAGTCAAGCTTTTTTATTCATAATGCAGAGCTTCAACCGGATTGGCTGAGGCGGCTTTATAGGCGACGACTCCGACTGTCAGCCAGGCAATCACAAATCCGGAGGTCATGGCAATGATAAATGAACTAACCGGAATGCCAATATGATACGGGAATTTCTTTAACCAGTAATTCATTAAGAAAAATGCCAAAGGTAAAGCAATAACATTGGAGATAATGACCAGTTTAGAGAAATCTTTTGTTAACAAAATGATAATACTTCTGATATTAGATCCCATAACTTTACGAATACCGATTTCTTTTGTACGCTGTTGGGATGCAAAAGTAGCCAAACCAAGCAAACCCTGACAAGCGATCAAAATACACATAATGGAGAAGTAGGTAAATATCTTGGATAATTTTAATTCAGAAGCATAAAGCTGATCTATTTTTTCTTCTATGAACTGATAATCAAATGGTGTATTGGGGAAATATTTACCCCAGATCACTTCCAGTTTTGCCAGCGTTTGCGGTGTATTTTCTGCAGAAATTCGGATACTGATACTGCGTTCCACCCGATTTGAAGGTAACAAGGCTAAAGGTTCAACGGTATTATGCAATGAATTATAGTTAAAATCTTTAACCACTCCAATGACTTTTCCGAGATTTGGATCACCGGCATTGGAAAACTTTTGATTGATTGGGTTTGACCAGCCGGCAGATTTGGCTGCAGCCTCATTAATGACAAATTCAGTTGGAATAGTTTCTATCATTTTACCAGAATAGTGAACACCATCAACAGATTCAAAATTTCTGCCCTGAGCCAGTGGAATACCCATCAATTTTAAGAATGACGGATCAACAACCATATAATTAAAACCTACCGTAACGGTTTTTCCATTTTTTTCATAAGCAAAGATCAATTTACCCTGTTCACCTACAGGAGCACTGTTACTGGTTGCAACGCCTTTAACGGTACTTTCTTTAAGTATCTCATTACGAAAAGCCACATAATTTTGAGCATACACACTATCTCGGGCAGCTTCTATGTTGATCACATTCTCTTTCTGATAACCTAAAGGCTGAGATCTTAGATAATTGAGCTGTTTTAACACCACCAGAGTCGATATAATCATGATGATCGAAAGTGAAAACTGAAAAACAACCAATATCTCTCGAATCAACTTACCTTTCACCCCTTTAGTCAGTTCCCCTTTTATCACAATCGCCGGTTGATACGCAGATAAAAAGAATGCAGGATAACTACCGGATATCATCCCTACAAGAACGGTAAGAATTAAAAATGAAGGATAAAGCCACCAGGGTATATGGGATTTTAAAGATAATTGAGTCCCTGCCATTTGATTAAACAAAGGCAAAACCAGCTCTGCAATGATTAATGCAAAAAACAGGGCTATCAGGGCGATTAACACCGATTCGGTTAAAAACTGGGTAATCAGCTGATTCCTCTGAGCACCAACCACCTTCCGTAAACCGACTTCTTTGGCTCTTTTGGCAGATCGGGCTGTTGAGAGATTCATGTAATTGATACAGGCAATCAGTAAAAGAAAAAATCCAACCATTATAAACAAGGCGATATATTCTTTTTTTCCTGCCGGAGAATCCCACTGTAATTTACCATAGTGTGTGTCTCTTAATGGCTGAATGAGTGGTTCAAAAAAAGTATTAAACTGCTTACCTTGCTCATTCATATATTTATCACCAAAACCAATTGCTTTTTTAATAAATGCGTCATGATTGGTATTAGATTTAAGTAAAATATAGCTCATATCATTGATCTGCCATAAAAACTGAGGATTATGATAATCACGAGCTCCAGGTCCCTGTAATGCAATTAATCTTTGATTCAGGTTTTCAGCTGAATAAAGCGCATTATATCTTAAATGTACATTCCCAGGTAAATCTTTGAAAACAGCTGTTACTGTATAGACCTGACCCTGTGGATTTGTAAGATTTTTGCCAATTGGATCTTCATCAGCAAATATCTTTTCTGCTGTAGATTCTGAAATCACCACTTTATTCAGACCGGTAAGCGCATCCTTTTCTGATCCGGCAATGATCTCATGGGTAAACATTTTAAAAACACTTTGTTCACAGAAATAATTTCCACTGACCTTATACAAAGCATTGTTATATTTAAGAACCAGGTCTCCCATGTTTGAAAAACGTACAAAATCTTCTACTTCAGGATAATCCTCCTTAAACAAGGGTGCAATTGCAAATGAAGAAGCTGCAAAAAGATCTTCTTTCCCATCAACTGAAAACTTTGACGCAATTCGATATATCCGGTCAGCATTCTGATGATAAGTATCATAAGTCATTTGATAATATGTATATAAAATAATCAGAATCAATCCTGCCAAACCGATGGATAATCCAAGAATATTTAAAAATGAGTACAATTTGGTTTTCATGATATTCCGTATAGCCACTTTAAAATAACTGCTTAACATCGTTCCTCCCCTTATGCTTTACAATTGATCACTGATACTGCCCTTAATCACCTGACCATCTAACAGATGAATCTCCCTCTGTGCATACATGGCATGTACCTGTGAGTGAGTTACCATCACAATAGTAGTCCCCTGCTGATTCAATTGTTTAAGTAATTCCATCACTTCTTCTCCGTTTTTAGAGTCCAGATTACCAGTGGGTTCGTCAGCCAATATCAGTTTTGGATTACTGACAACCGCTCTGGCAACGGCCACTCTTTGTTGCTGTCCACCGGATAATTGCTGAGGAAAATGATTTCTTCTATGGGATAACTGTAATTTTTCCAAGACATCATCAACCTTTTTCTTTCGCTCTGCCGGAGCCATTTTGGTATAAAAATAAGGTAATTCTACATTTTCAAATACAGTCAGCTCATCGATCAGATTAAAACTCTGGAAGATAAAACCAATATTCTCTTTACGAATGATTGTGCGTTTAAACTCACTTAACCGGCTGACTTCCTGACCCATAAAATAAATATCCCCGTCAGTAGGCTGATCCAATAAACCAATCATATTTAACAAGCTGGTTTTGCCACATCCGGAAGGACCAACGATTGCAACGAATTCACCTTGAAGGATTTCGATATTGACCCGCTTCAAAGCGGTTGTTTCTATGGTGTCTGTTTGAAAAATCTTACATAAGTCTTTAGTACGTAACATGTGTTTCTCCTTTCTGTTTGTACGGTAAGCGACATGACTCTATTGTCAGTTCGCAAGCTGTTGTAGAACAAGCAACCTGCTTGTTATTCTCTTTTCACAAGCTGTTGTAGAACAATCAACCTGCTTGTTATTCTCTTTTCGCAAGCTGTTGTAGAACAAGCAACCTGCTTGTTATTCTCTTTTCGCAAGCTGGAAGCTTACGCTACATCACTCTATTTCTTCTTTAATTCCAGGACATCTGCCTGTTTAAAGTTTTCATAATTAGAAATAATGACTTTTTCACCTGGCAAAAGTCCTTCTGTAACTTCATAGTAATCCGGGTTTTGTCTGCCTGTTTTTATCATACGCTTACGCGCTTTTTTTTGATCCTTATCCACAACAAAAACCCATTGCCCGCCAGTCGATTGAAAATAAGTTCCTTTTGGCAACAAGATGGCTTTCTGAGGCTGACCTAACTCAAGTTGTACTAACATGGACTGACCTAAATGGTACTGACCGTTTTGGCTATCCGGAAAAGTAAAATCTACCTGGAAATTACCGTTTTTTACTTCTGGTTGGATTTTAGATAAAACAACTGGTATTTTTTGATTATTGGCTTCAGCAAGAGCAGATAAACCTGGCTTGATGCGATTTAAGTAATACTCACTGATTTCTCCGTGAATCTTATAAGAGTCTGTTACATTAACTGAGCCGAGTCTTTCACCATTATTCTTTACTTCACCTATCTCCACATTCATTCCACTTAACTGACCACTGACAGGTGCTTTCACGATTAAACCGTCCATTTTCTCTCTGATCAGTTTTAAATTGGAGTTCATACGTTTCACAGAATCATTCAATTGTTCAATCTGAACACTTCTGAAAAGAGAATCCTGACGAATGGTTTCTCTGATCAATTGATGCTTACTGGCATATAGCTCATAGTTTTCTTTAGCAATCTGATACTCATTTCGTGAAACCAGTTTTTTCTGGTACAATTCGCTAATCTGTTCATAATCTCGTTTTGCTTTTACCAGTTGATAATCATTATCCAGGAGTTGTCCTTTTAAAGACAGGCGATTCTGTTCCATCAAAAGCCTGGTATTTCTCAGATTGTTCATCTGATCAGCCAGCTCAGACTCGCGATTCATTAAATTCATTTGAAGATTGGAGTTGCTCATTCGGAGGATTAAATCGCCTTTAGTTAAGTTTTGCCCATCTTCTGCATAAATCTCTTCAACCCTGCCCCCTTCCATCGCATCCAGGTATATGGTTTTCTCCGGACTGACCACACCCGAAACAATGGTATAATCAAGAAAGTCTCCTTCTAACACAGTCTTTATAATAAGTTTATCGAAATCAACTGTCATTTGATGATTATGTGACCGATACCAATAAACATTTACCAGAAGAAACAAAATAATGCCTCCAATGATAAAAGAGATGAGTCTTTTTCCTGACCAGTATTTTACGACAACCACACGATCCATTGACAATGGTGATCCTGCCTTTCTCTTTATTTTTCTTCTAACTGCTTCACTTTTTCTTCAAGCTCGTTTATTCTTGTTTCCATCTCTTTCACCTTTTTGTTCAAATCTTTAGGAGATGTTCCGTTCAGCTTTCGACTAATCCAATCAGGAAGCTCAAGAAGGGAAACCAGAATTAAAAACAGTAATAAATAAATCAAATACTTAAAAATAACAGGTATTTGTAATCCCCAAAAATCGAAACACATATTAACTCCTCTTTCTTTTTTTATATTATTATGCAATCGCAATGCCAATACTTTTTCTTAGACACGGATTATGCGGATAAACACAGGTAACTAATCAGGTGTTTTTGCAATACATTTAACTATAAATAAAATGTATGTATCTCAATGAATAGTAGGGATTTACGGCGCTTCGCTTCGCAAATCCCTACAGTTCCCTTTCACACTAAAATAGTTTATTGAATGGCTTGGTTTTAATCAGCATAATCCGTGTCAAAACCAAACAGACTGTCCGCTTTTGATAAAAAAGTGTCCGATTTCGGACATTTTCTTGACATAGGATTGTGTTTATGTTAATATGACATTGGAGGTCTGATGAAAGAGAATATTAAGGTTTTAGCAATTGATGATGATGCTGATATACTATTGTCTTTAAAACTCATGTTAAAAAATCAGATTCAAAGTATTATCACAGAATCTGATCCGGAAAAGGCTCTTAACATGATTGAGAGAGATGACTTTGATGTCATTCTGCTGGATATGAATTTCTCAAAAGATACTATCAGTGGACAAGAGGGTTTTGATCTGCTTTCAAGAATCCGGAAGATCAAACCGGAAGCAGTTGTTATTTTTCTAACCGCTTATGGCGATATGGATAAAGCCATTAAAGCATTGAAAGCAGGTGCCGTTGATTTCATCTTAAAACCCTGGCAAAATGAAAAACTGCTGGCAACGGTTTTTTCTGCCGCCCAGATCAGTCAGTCACGCAAAGAAACCCTGTTTTTAAAAGAAAAGCAGGAAGTCTTGCAGGCAGAAATTTTTCATCCCTTCTCAGAAATTATTGGTCAGTCTGATTCCATGAAAGAGATTATCAGACTCATTCAGAAAGTAGGTCCGACAGATGCCAATGTCCTGATCACCGGAGAAAATGGTACTGGCAAAGAACTGATCGCCAGAGCGATCTATCAATGTTCTGCCCGTAAACAGGAAACCTTTTTATCGGTTGATCTGGGCTCAATCCCGGAAAGCCTGTTTGAAAGTGAATTGTTTGGTCATTGCAAAGGCTCATTTACCGATGCCAAAAGTGATAGGATGGGTCGTTTTCAGGCTGCCTCAGGCGGTACATTGTTTCTGGATGAAATTGGTAATCTGAATCTTACCCAGCAAAGTAAATTACTGACTGCCATTGAGAAACAGCAGATTGTCAGAGTGGGAGCAAATCACCCGATTCCAATTAACATCCGCATAATTTGTGCTACAAATCTGCCTCTTGTTGAACTACAAAAAGAAGATCGTTTCAGACAGGATCTCTTATACCGTATCAATACGATAGAGATTCATCTGCCACCACTCAGAGAAAGAAAGTCTGATATTCCTCTATTATCTCAATTCTATCTGATGCGTTATAAAAAGAAGTATAATAAACTGTCTCTCAGTCTAATGCCAGATACCCTTGAATTTCTACAAAATTACAAGTGGCCTGGTAATATCAGAGAGCTGATTCATTCTGTTGAGCGTGCTGTTATCCTGGCAGATAATGATCAGATAAGAGCTTCTGATTTTTCGTTTCTGAAGCAATCTTCTCAAACACAACAACAAACACCTCAAGCAACTGATCTTTCATTAACGCTTTCTCTTGAAGAAATTAAAAAAAACAGAATCATTGAATGCCTTAACAAGAATCATTTTAATGTCTCCTTGTGTGCTAAAGAATTAGGTCTTACCCGATCAGCACTTTACAGAAGAATGGAAAAGTATGGACTTTAAAAATTTCCGTTTTCAGGTTTTATTGCATATTCTAATAATAGCTACTAATATTGCACTTTTAATGATAACCTTCAAACATTGGTTATTTCTGTCAGTATTGCTCGCATTAACCCTAATCGCCACTATCTGTCATCTTTTATTCTATATCAATTCTGTTGTTCACACTGTCAGTTCATTTTTGAATGCTCTCTTACATTCTGATACAAGTATAATTCTAGATTTGCATAAATTGGGTAATGATTTCAATGATATTAGTAACAATGCCGTTAAAATTAAAGAAATGATTTATCAATCAAAAACAGAAAAAGAAGAACAAATTTATTATTTAAATCAGGTTATGGAACATCTGGAAATTGGGATCATTGCTTTTGATGAGCAAAACAAGATTGAGTTGATCAATTCTTATGCAAAGAATCTGTTAAAAATCAATCATATTGCTGATCTCACCCAACAAAATACAAGTTCAAACCCTCTTTATGAGTATATTTTGAATCTTTCTGAGTCTGGATCAACAGTCTTTAAATCAGAAGATTGGAATAGCAAAACCCTAAGTATTCAATCTAATCGCATTCAATTTAAAGATAAAGTCATAAAGCTCATCAGTATTAAAGATATCAAGTCCGAGATGGATGAGCAGGAAATGAGTTCCTGGCAAAAGCTGATTCGTGTCTTAACCCATGAAATCATGAATTCTATTACCCCTATAACGTCTTTATCCGCAACCGCATCCGCTCTTATCAATTTCTCTGATCATCCCTCAGAATTTTCAGAAGATATAAAAAATGCTATTCTCACCATTCATAAGCGGAGTTCAGGGCTTATCTCATTTGTTGATTCATTCAGAAATCTGGTTAAAATACCAGAAGCACATCTCACCTCTGTTAAAGTAAAAACTCTTTTTGACTCACTACATCAAATGATTCAGTCTGATTTGCAAAAGCATCAGATTGATCTTCAGATTTCAATCGAGCCTGATACAACAATTAGCATCTTAACAGATGAATCACTGCTTCAACAGGCGTTGATAAACTTGCTTAATAATGCCATGGATGCTGTAAAAGAAAGCGCTGAGAAGCAGATTATGCTAAAGGCTGTTCAATATCAGGATTATACCCTTATCCAACTGACTGATAATGGGATAGGCATAGATTCTCAAAATTTAGAGAATATCTTTATCCCCTTTTTTACGACTAAAAAAAGTGGAAATGGGATTGGTTTAAGTATTGTTAAACAAATCCTCTTTAAGCTAAAGGCTGATATCAATGTCCATTCTGAACCAAATCAGGGATGCCGGTTTGACATTAAAATCCGAAATCTGCCTTATTGAGTTATCGATACTTTATCTCAAGGCTTTTTTGAATTTCATGTAGGAAACAGCAATGAGGGTACTGGTTAGCTCTGCCAGAGGTACAATCATCCACACGCCCGTTATACCAAAGTAACGCGGTAAAACCATTAACCCAATCAGAATAAAACCGATCGTACGACAAAGCGTTATCATCAATGCCGGCAATGATTTCTCAATCGATTGCAGATAGACGACACTAACCACATTGATCGCGACAAATGGCATAGCTGAGAAATAGATCATCAGCCCTTTTCCGGCTATTTTAATGAGTTCTGTGCTTTCTGAATTGAACATCTTTACAATTGCTGCCGGAAATGCCAGTATCACACCTGTTTTGATTATGGCAAAAAACAAGGCGGTTACCAATGCCAGAAAATACACATTTCTCACCCGTTTCATCTGATTTGCCCCAAAGTTTTGACTGGAAACAGGTTGCATTGCCTGAGCCGTTCCGATAAACATCACATTACCAATAAAGGAGATATTGGCAATCACACTGTATGCGGCCACTCCTGAGTCACCATTGAGTTTTAACAGTGTCTGATTGAAAAAGTAAATCACAATACCCGGTGCAATAGAATCCAGTAAACTGGGGAATCCGTTTTTAACAATACGATACAGTTTTTCAAAAAAGTCAGTTGGTATAACCAGTTTAAGCCGATTGTTTTTACTAAAGAAATGAGACAGTAAAATCAAAATAGAAAATACAGGACTTAAAACTGTGGCATAGACTGCACCCACAATACCCCAGTGAAAGACAAAAATAAACAGATAATCCAAAACGATATTCATGAAATTTCCGCTTAATCCTGCGACCATGCAAAGTTTTGGGGCATGGTCATTACGGATAAAACCAGAAAGCACAGAATTAATGATAAAAGCAGAACTAAACACAATGAGTATTTTACTGTAATCCCTGACCATCTGAAAGACGTTCTTAGATGATCCAAGAAACCAGCATATTTCATCCAGATAATATAAGCTGATAGATGTAAAAAGTAAAGCAATCACTATACCTGAAATCAGACTCAGTGTAAAGACTTCCTGTGCCTGTTTATAGTTCTTTTGGCCAATCAGTACAGCATAAACGGTTGATCCTCCCATATTGAGTAAATGCCCCAGGCATAAAAACATGGTAAATACTGGTAAAGAGATATTGAGAGCAGTCAAACCGTCCACGCCTATTCCTCTGCCGATAAATATCGTATCTACTAAGATATATAGTGATAAACCGATCATTGAGGATATCGAAGGGATCAGATATTTGATAAATATTCGAGGTATTGAACCTTTTGTTAAATCCATTATCTCTTCACAAACTCTGATAAGTTGATAGTCTGATGACTGATTCGGGATTCTTCTGCGGCAAAAGCCATGACATGACTCTCAAGCGACTTTCTGCCTGAGGTTAAACTTTCTGTTTTGTTTTCCTGTACCAGTTTTACAAAATCAGAAATGATGCCAAAATCTCCACCGCCATGACCTGAAGCGGAGCGACTGACTGAAACAACTTCTTTGTTTTCTGTTTCAAAATCCAGTATCTCTATCTCATTCTTCTCCATAAGCGCTCTGATTTCGCCTTTTGAACCCATCACTTTAATCGAGCGTCCGCCTTTATTGAAAGCACACATAGTAAAGGCAAAGCTAACCTGATTTTCAAATTCAGCGATAACGACCTGATGATCTACTACATCGTTATCACAATGATAGACACATCTGCCAAAAGGCCCTTCTTTCAATGCTTTCAAACGCGCATCATAAGAGGTATCCGGACTAATCACTGAAGTTGGCCAGCCGATATTCTCTCCAAGATACCATTTTGCCACATGATAGGGGCAGGTATCTTCAACAGGGCATCCATCCAGACAACGCAAAGGCGCTCCTTCCGGCGCATTTTCTTTCTTAAAATGTTTCAAAGAACCAAATGAGGAAATATACCGGCAATCTGAATCAATCAACCAGGAAAGAATATCCATATCATGACATGATTTTGCCAAAATCATGGGATTTGATTCAGCTTTATTTCTCCAGTGCCCTCTGACAAAGCTATGCGCCTGATGCCAATAACCTACATTTTCATTATGTTGAATACAGATGATCTCTCCAATTTTACCGCTTTTGATAATCTTTTTAAGCGTTTGGAAAAACTTTGTATATCTTAAAACATGACAAACCGACAATATTAATCTTTTCTCTTCCGCTTTTTCCACCATTTGAATACATTCTGCCAAATCAGGTGACATTGGTTTTTCCAGCAATACATGATATCCCTTATCAAGCGCCTGCATGGTTGGTTCAAAATGCATTCTGTCCTGCGTACAAACTAAAGCAATATCTGCCAGTTTATCATTAGCCAAAAGGTCTTCCCAGTTTTCAAAACACATCGCATCATCAATCTGATGTAACGCCTGAAATTTCTTTCGTTTATCAGTATCTGGTTCTGCGACCGCAACCATTTTTAAACGATCAGGATGTTTCAGTGAATAAGGAGCATAAGCGCCCATCCCTCTGTCACCTGCACCCAACAATACAGCTGTAATCACTTTCATTTTATACACCTTTCTCTATTTATCCGTACGGTAAGTATCATGCTTGTTGTTGTAAGGCAAGCAACCTGCTTGCCATGTATTTTACACAAGCTGGTAGCTTGCGTTACAACACTCTGCTTGCCATGTATTTTTCACAAGCTGACAGTTTGCCTTACTTTAAAAAATTTTCTGCTCTTATTAGATCTTCCAGAGTATTGATCCCCAAAGCTTCCTCAGTGTTTTTCAATAAATAAGTATTCACTTTAAATCCTTTCTGAATCAGTATCTCAGTCAAATCTGTCAGATAATATTCCATTTGGGCATTATCATTTCTCAGTTCACTGAGTGATTCAAATAATAGCTTTGAATTGCATATGATGACACCTACATTTACTTCACTGATTTTCAACTGTTCAGAAGAACAATCCCTTACTTCTATTACCCGGACAATTTCTCCATTTTCGTTTCGGATTATTCTGCCATAGTCAGGAATCTTATCAAATATTCCGGTCATAACTGTGCATACAGCCTGGCTTGTTAAATGGGATTCTGTCATTTCCAAAAAAGTCTCCTGCCTGAATAAAGGCATATCCCCATAAACCACCATAACCGGACAATCTTCGTTTTCTAATACAGACTGACAACTCATCACAGCATGTCCTGTCCCTAATTGCCGATCCTGTACACAGAATTGAGCCTGCCCCTGGTAATGAGCAATCACTTTTTCTTTTTGAAAACCGACAACCAGATAGCGATCATCTGAATTAATAAAAGACAATGAATCAAGCACATAATCCAAAAGCGCTTTCTCTTTCAATAAACGAAGCACTTTCGGGCAATCTGCCTGTTCTGAACCCAGTCTTCTACCTTGACCGGCAGCTAAAATGATCACTTTAAGTTTATTGGTCATCGTTTCTTTTTTATAAACATGACAATCAGCTTTCATCACACCTGACGCCCTTATCCATGTGAATGATTCGGCCTGGAAATCCCAATGCTGAAACAGCTTCTTTGATATTTATGGCTTTTTCTTCAGGACAATAGACAAAACAGCATCCGCCGCCGCCTGAACCATTGATCTTTCCACCCCAGGCACCGTTTTCTTTTGCTGTGGTAAGTATGGACTCAATCTCAGGTGTTGAGATTCCCAGACCCTGACTGAGATTCCGATGATGTCTGGAGAGAAGTTCACCCAGATAAGTGCCGTTGATTTCTTTTGCTTGAAAATGTACCAAAGCCTCGTTTAGTATTGAATAATTGTCTATGGCAGTCAGTAGTTTTGTCATTTCTTCATAACTGAGTTCATTTTTAAACTCATTCGGTAAATCAGAGTCCTTTTTTAAATCTCTTAATGATTGAACACCCTTGTTTTTCAACTTTTCCATTGCTGAGACAACAGGCTTTTTCGCATGACTCAGCACTCGAATTGTATCTTTTGGTTGCAGAGAATCAAATAAAATAAACACACCCGGTAAGCGATTATTGAGCATAAAAGGTTTAGCATCTTCGCCGGAAAAATCCAGATGCAGCAAACCTCCCAATGCCGATGAATACTGGTCCATCATGCCACCTGGTGCATTGAATTCTTTAACCTCTGCCAAATATGCCAGATAAGCTATTCTTTCAGGATCTCTGGCATCTTCGTGTCCTATCATTTCCAATATGGCTTTAATTAGGACAACAATCAGGGTGGATGAAGAAGACATCCCTTTACCAATCGGCACCTGAGAATAAAAATCAATCTGAAAACCCTTTTCAAGTTGTCCATAATGTCTTTGTATCACATTTAAGGTACTCTTGATAAAGTCCTGATGATGAGTGTATTCATAGGGATAGTCAAGCAAAAAAGATTGTGCAAAAGTCTGATGAGAGAAATCACCAGGCTTCTCAAAATTCTCAGAGAAAATATTGACTTTAATCCATTGATCATCTGCAGGATATATTTCAGCGCTAAAACGGATATCAATCGCCATGGCAATTACATCCAGATGCAGATAATCAAGATGCTCCCCAAACAGGCAAATACGGCTGGGTGTGGATACTTTTACTGACTTCATATAAACTTTTCAAAACCTTCTGCATACATCGTAGGCTGTACTTCAATAATCTCGTATTCTGAAATATTGTGTAAAACAAAAGGATCTTCCTGTAATATCTCACAGCAGTCTTCTTTACTCTCGGCTTTACAAATAATACAACCGCCTGTTCTGGGATTAAGTCTTCCTGAACAGATAAAATGCCCGCTGGCATAGTATTTTGATAAAAATACACGATGGGCTTCCAGTACTTTTTCTACTTCTGATAGTGGCTTGATATATTTGGATATGAGTAAAAACATAAGTCCTCCTTACATAAAAAACAACACTAAAAGAGTTTACTTCTTTGTCAAGGAACTTAGATTCAATTTTTGAAGTGGTTTTTCATCATCTGTTGAATACCAAAACCATGCCTGTAATTTATTTTATATTCAAATATATCTATAAATATCTTTTCCCTCTATTTTCTTCTTTTTCTTTCCTTATTCTTTCCTTATCCTTTCCTTATTGATTCCTTTTCAACTATTAAACATAATTTTACAAAAAACGCACCATTTTCCCTATCAAGTAAAATGATTATTTGAACTTTTATCTCATTAAGAAAAAATAAAAAACAATATCACAAATCACTTGACATTTAAGCCAATATATATCATCTTTGACAATAGCGTAAATGTGCTTATGACATACAATACTAAAGTGAGGAGATATGGATTATCAGGCACTTGAAAATCAGTTTTATGAAACAACTGATTTAAGAGAAAAAATTGAGATTGCTTATAATATCGAGGGCTTTGAATTAGTCATTATAAAAAAACAAAGGTGGTATAATATCATTACCTACTCATATTCGGCGTTTTTTGGCCAGTTTTTGAACTTTTTTGATGCTTTTTACTCTCTTTTTGGAGGTCTATCCAAAATTTAGACACACCTCTCCCATATATCATGCAAAAGTTACAAATTTGAAACTTCGAATTATGTTATGAACAATACAATTTAGAGTATTTGAAAAGGAAACTTTCATCATACCTATAAATTTTGCTCTGTCTCCATTCCTTTTTTTAATCAACCCATACGGTTGCTCAACTTTATATCTTACTGTACTAATTCTTTTATTTGCCAATTTTTGTAATCCTGATAATGGTTTGTTTTTTGCAGCTTTATGCATTATCCCGTCCTTAAGATTTAATTCTCTTATAAATTTTCTGTTACTCTCAGATGCATAACCTTTATCAGCTAAGACAAATGATCCTGTTTTTAATTTTACCATACTCACTATATCCTCAAGAAGTTTGCAATCAGGAATATTTGCAGCAGTTGTTAAGACAGCTTGTATTAATCCATTTGTAGGATCTACTGCTGTAGTCATTTTATATCCATAATGAATTTTATTCCCTTTTTTTAAATATCGTGCATCCGGATCTTTAGATTCATCAAATACTATCGGTTGTTCTGGAATATTTTTTTCAATATTAGTCTGTAGGTTGTTCTTTATTTGTATTATCTTCAGGAGACTCGTTAACTACTAATTGTCTTTTTCTTGGGCGTGCCTGGCTTGAAATTATGGTTGCATCTATTACGGATCCACATTTTAAAAGAAGTCCCAACTTCTCAAATTGTTTATTGATTTCAGCAAAAAGCTTTTCATGAATTTTCTTTTCAACAAAACGACTTCTCCAAATTGATATGGTTGAATGATCTGGCTTTCTGTCAGTAGTGCTGAGATCGCAGAATTTCATAAACAATAGATTAAAATATAATTGTTTTTCCATTGCAACATCAGAATATCCAAACATTGATTGAAGTAAAAATATTTTAGTCATTAAAATGGGACTATATGGAGCACGATGTCTTCCTATGTTTGATAACTTTACTTTGTTTGAAATTTTAATAATCCTTGACCAGTTTAATATTTTGAGAGCTTTTATCACGGGTTCATCTGGGAATTTATCAACTATATTATCTATTTCTGCATCTATAAAACTACCTGACATTGGAGACCTCTTTATGTGTTTTTTTATTAAAGTCATTTTACAATTACCTAAAATATTGTCAA
>JAKQQL010000112.1:0-1275 GCA_029564175.1 Candidatus Cloacimonadota bacterium | reverse complement strand
CTTCCTGAATCAACCGGATGACCTTTCCTTCCCTTATTTACAATTAATTCCAGCAAAAAGCTGGTCAGATCTTAGAGCTTATTGTACTACTTCAGATAATCGCTGACAGTCTTTGAAATCTCCTTTTTTATCTTCTCCCATGATTGATTTTTAAAACTCTTGGGTGTTTCACTTTCCTCTGCATCGGCAAAATAGGTAATTGCATTTGGAATGCTTATCGCCAACATCTGGCTTGGATATTTCTGTTTATGCCAGTCAATCAATTGCTGCAGATGGTAATGCTGGAGTAATTCATACAAATCCCAAAAGTCTTTTTTCTTGGCTCTTCCAAGTATGGCCTGTATTTTCATTGCAGAAATATCAGCGATATTATACATTCTGATATTATCGATCACCTCAATTTCTTCAATCGGAGTGTGTGGAAAGTAAACAATATCAACTTTAATTTCATTGATAAAACAGAAAATTCCAATATCTGTTTGTTGTTGTTTGTAAACAAATCCTTGATGAAAAGTTGCATCAAGTTCATCAATGATTTGGTGCTGATTAAATTTTTCGTGAAAAAAAAGATCAATATCAATAGAACTGCGATGGCCATATCGAAGAGACAAGGCGCTTCCCCCCACAAGCGCGAATGGATTTAGGGATGTCAAAACCATCAGTTTTTTCAGTAAGGAAAAAGTCCCGGATTCGACTGTCTCAGTATGTAACATCTGAATTCATTAAGTGGCTTATCAATTATTGCGCTGGCAAAATGGATTGTATGAAGTGGCAGGTATTTCGCTTGTAACAGGGCGGAAGTAACTTTTTCATCGCCATAATACCTTCGACACTGACGGATATCATCAACATCGCCCCGTTCAAAAACCCTCTCAATAACAAAGTTGGCTTTGGCATCATAATCAATCTGCTCAAAGTTCACATCCCAAAAGATTCGCCTGTTGAATATGGGCTTTGGTTTTTCTTCCATGATTACAAAAATAATAAAAGAGGATGTTATTGTTATAATACCGACATGCAATAAATGAGATTATTCTGTTGTCTGGTAAAAGGAGTAACCGAAAATACTACGTGTTTAATGGTAAATAGTATGAGGAAATCCTTCAGGCTATATGGTGTGAGGTTATGTTTGAGTTATGAATGATTTAGGATCAATAACAGGGAGTAATGCATTTTGGAGAAATGTTCCTCTGAATTGTGAAAACATTAATCCCCTTACGGTTGAAATTGTAATTGAGTTAACCGTTGTAATAAAAAGATCCGGAAATTTCGGGA
>JAKQQL010000107.1:0-30838 GCA_029564175.1 Candidatus Cloacimonadota bacterium | reverse complement strand
AAAAAGATCTTGACAAATAGACTAAAGAAAATTTAAATTGTAATCAAAGTCAATATAGAAGTGAAATATAAGAAAAAAAATCTTGTATTACTTTGAAAACAAAGGGTTGGAACTTTACACCAACATTTGGGACTTAACTATAGTAAGAATCTGAAAAATCAATTTGTTCCAGTCTTTCAGGTGTAATAGTGATGGCAGAAATCGCCATATCAATTTTCCCTGCAGTCAGAGATGGTATTAATGAATCAAATTCCATATCCTGAATCTGTAATTCCAAACCCAATTTTTCAGCAATCAAACGGGCTACTTCAATATCGATTCCTTTAAACTCTGCTCCTTCTTTGTATTCAAATGGAGGATACTCAGCAGAAACACCTACGACTAACTTTTTTCCCTTTGAAGAACAACTCATCAGAAGAATCATACTGCTCAAGACCAGTATTAGTATCAGTACTTTGAAGAATGTTTTCATTCTTACCTCCTTTTATTAATGCATTTTAGCATTTTTGAAAAAGCTTAATCTATTTTTTTATGAAAGTCAAATCTTTTTTTAAATTATTTTTATAACAACTCAGGAGACTGTTCAATTTTAGACCCTTAGAAGCTAATAGAAGTCTTTGATAAATTGAGAAAAGGGGATTTAACCTTCATAAGTCTATGCTTATTAAAAAAATGTAATATTTACGTGATGGTAGTTCTTAAAATGCGCCTTTATAAAAATCCGTTAAGACGAAGGGAAACTCGATTGGCTGCGAACAACCGCATGTTTGAGCAGATGGGTAACTTCTTGCTAATCTATACCAGATGCGAGTTTGCGGTGGAGCCCAAGAGAGTGACTGGAGGTAGGATTTTTATAGAGCGCTTGAACTTTCTTTGCTTACTTTATTTCTTTCAAGAGAAAGAAAGTAAGATAATATTTTAAAATTGACAATTTTCATCATGGTGTCAATTCTGAAAATTACTTTCAAAATACATTTTATATCCACTTTATCAAGGCAATTTTTTACTAAATCTTCGATTAATAGCATCTTTTATTTAAACAGTTTCAACTCAGGGAGACTGTTCAATTTTTAAGCCTTAGAAGCTAACAGCTTACAAATGTAAGTCCAACTATCCTTAGTTGGACTAATCATGTACAAATACGAATAGAGATATCTGTTGTGGTTCCCAATAGTGTGAATGGTGAATCATCAAGCTTGAATGATCATAAATTATCTCGCATTAGCATAACTGAGGACAGTTATGCTTACAAATGTAAGTCCAACTATCCTTAGTTGGACTAATCTTGTACAAGTGATTTACGTATTTTTTGTCTGCGTATGATAGACATTATTCTTTGATTAGCCATAAGGCTTTACTGTTTTCGCCTGTTTTCTGGTAAAACTGAGAGAAATCACTGAGGATTTTATCAAGTCCATTTTCAGATATTTTTTTTTCTGTACTGCTTCCATTTAATGCTGTACTCTGAATTTGAGATTTGAGTTTATGAACTAATTCCATCAAGACATCCAGATCATTAAGATGCTGTTCCAGCAGATGATACATCTTGTTGCTAAACATTCTGTATATATGCAGCAGGTCAGCCTGACAGGCTTTGATGTGTTCTGAATCTTTAGCCTTTAGAGCAGATTGCAATTCTTCTTCGAGTTTGAGGGCTTCATTCAACTGAAGAGCAAGTTCACCGATCAGATCGTTAAAACTATGAGATAGAACGTCCATATATCCTCCGATTTTGCAAGCATTATACTACTAAAAAAAAGGAAAGTCAATCTTTATTTTAAATTATAAGAAAAAAATCAAATGAGATAGAAAGGATATCGTTTTTAGCAAATCATGTTCATTTTCGTACATCGATAAATAAATCATTTTCAGATTTGAAAAAACGACTGAAAATGAACATAGGTCTTTGTTACTATCTCTATATATTACAATATATTATCTGATTTGTGTGATTTGGCACTATAATGGCATTTATTCTGTTAAAACAAATAAAAAACGGAGGCCAAAAATGAAACACACAGATACCAACTGGGAATCAAGCATTGACATCAACAAAGTCATTGAAATCAGAGGCAGAAATCATGTCTTTTTAGGCGTAGGCGCTATTCTGAAAATGAAGGATATTGCTACAGATATGGCAGGCAGATCCATCAAAAAAGTCATCATCATTTGCGGAAAAAACTCCTACATCAAAACAGGTGCCTGGGCAGTGATTGAACCAGCCCTCAAAGAAAATCATATTGAATATGTTCTCTTTAATAAAGTAACACCTAATCCAACTGATACTCAGGTGGATGAAGCAACAAAAATCGCTCTTGATTTTGGTGCACAGGCGGTTATTGGAATCGGTGGCGGTAGTCCGATTGACACAGCAAAATCAGTGGCAATCTTAATGAAATATGCCGGTAAAACAGCTGAAGACTTATATCAGTTCAGATTTACTCCAGATACAGCAGTTCCAATTCTGGCAGTCAATACCACCCATGGTACAGGTACCGAGATTGACCGATTTGCAGTGGTAACAGTTACCAAAAATGAGTTTAAACCAGCGATTGCCTATGATTGTATTTATCCTACATGGGCGATCGATGATCCGGCATTGATGACCGGATTACCTGAAAATCAAACCCGTTATGTGTCCATCGATGCAGTTAATCACGTGGTTGAAGCAGCGACGACAGTTGTAAATTCACCATTTACCGTTATGCTGGCAAAAGAAACCATACGTCTTGTTCACAAATACTTGCCTGTTGTTTTAAAAGATCCGATGAATCTCGAAGCCCGATACTTCCTGCTGTATGCATCTATGATTGCCGGTATGGCTTTCGATAATGGATTGCTTCACTTTACTCATGCACTTGAACATCCGCTCAGCGCAGTTAAACCAGATCTGGCTCATGGTCTTGGCTTATCTATGCTCTTACCATCAGTGGTTAAAACGATTTATCCTGCTCAGAGCAAAGTTTTAGCGGAATTGTTTGCAGATGTCGTACCTGGTTTACAGGGAACACCTGATGAAGATATGATGATTGCCAAAGGTATTGAAAAATGGCTCTTTGAAGTCGGCATCACTCAAAAATTAAAAGACGAAGGATTTACTGAAAAAGATGTGGACAGATTGGTTGATCTGACCTTTGAAACCCCTTCTCTCGGTGGTTTACTGGGTATTGCTCCTGTTACAGCAGACAGAGACGCTGTCAGAAAAATCTACTCTGAAAGTTTAAACCCCTATAACAAATAAAAAAACACACACCTAAACAGAAAAGTGCAGGCAAGCCTGCACTTTTTTATGTAATGCAAGCAACTTGCTTGCAACAATTAACATTAACTGTAATAAAGAAAAACTGCTTATCTGGCAGATCACAAGCTTGCAACTTATGTCACAACTATACACAAGCTGGTAGCTTATGTTACAACTTGTTTGTCATTACTTTATCACCATCATTTTCTGTGTTTGTATCACTCTGCCATCGACTTTAGCCCTGATAAAATAGACTCCGGAAGCAACCTGTTTATTATTATTGTCCCTGGTATCCCAGATGACTGAGTAATAATGCCCCTTTATGTTGGAAAGCGCTTCTTTGCTGACTTTTGCCATGATGGCATTTTCGCGGAAGCTGAGTCCGGTTTTTAAGGTTTTTACCTTTTGTCCTTTCACATTGAAGATTTCAATCTCAGGCTCTGTTCTTGCTTTTTCCGGATAGTTGAAGCTAATGGTGGTATAGGGGAATGAAGAAACGACCACCGGATTAGGCGCACTGCTCAGCTGATAATCCATACTAAGCGGAACTGTTTGTTCATCAGAGGTCAGAGGTGCGCCATATTCAAAACAGCCCATATCAATCCTGCCATCCCATATTCTTTGGTGATTTCCAAAGTCCGTGGCAGAGATGTAAGTACCGGTAGTATCCTGAACGCCTGCATTGATACAGGGAGAATTTGCAGAGAGTTTAAAATACTCAGGCAGGGCATTTTCATTGCTTCCGACATATTCATGAGCAAAGAGAGGAGCTGTATAGATACTTTCCTGCATTTCCAGAAAGCACGAATCATTTTCAAAATGTATTTTATCATATCCCCCATATAACAGCGAATTATTGAGATATGTCGCAGCCACATACCCGTCAACACCCTCAAGCCATAATTCAATTGGTATCTCAGGATTATAAAATATCATATTATTCATTTCACAGCCAATACCCGATACAGACATTACTTTATTGTTACCTCTGTTATTGGCAATCGTCCAGTTATTAAGAATGACCTGATTATAATAATCAGAAATATGAATCTTTGCCAGATCCCAGTCTCCGGGACTTGTATTATTATTGGCAATCAGTACATTGTTGATGACAACCAGACCCGGAGTAACCTCCTCATTATTATCGCTAGGCCAATTATAAAGGCAAAACAATGAAGGATTGAATGCCGAAGAATTGGTAAGGGAAACATTATTCATCCTCAAATTGACAGTTTCCTGCATAGTAAATCCAACTCCACCTCCCTGAGGATGAGTGGCATGCATATTATCTGAAATTATATTATTAATTAACATTTCATTAACGACATAAGAATCAAAAGAATATGAATTGCTGATACTTGTTCCATCTTTTATTATTATATTTTTCATAAATAACTGATTTGTATTACTTATCGCAACAGAATAATATGATTTATTATTATATAGTAATATGTTCTTCGTTATATTCTTTTTAGTTTTGCTACCTAATGCTGTAGCTGAATAAATATCATTTCCAACACGGGTTATGGCAAAATCTTGAAACAACACATTTGCTTCAGGCACAATCACAGACATGATTCTGTAAACATTTTCATCATCCAGAATTGTGGAATTCATCCCGGCACCCACCAGGCTGGTCCAGGGCTTTAAGGCAAAGGGATACTCCTGCTGGTTCAGGGAACGGGAATAAGTCCCTTCAGCCAGATGGATTGTCAGCGGGTTATCTTCATCCGGATGGATAATGCGGGTAGCATAGTCGATTGTCTTTAAAGGATTCTGGGGACTTAGCCCGTCATTCTGATCATTCCCCCAGGGAGCGACATACAAATCCTGACAGACATTCAGACTTTCCACCCCTCTGAGTATGCTGACAGAGATATCCACATCAGGATATACCAAAGGGTAATATTCATAAATATAAAACTGATCCTGGGCATTGAGGAGTCTGGTCCCTTTGTCCAGATAAACCTGGTAATTATAAGAAGGATTTGAAAAGGCAATGTCTTTTCCATAAGGAGCATAATTAGAATAAACACTGTTCCGATGCGTCTGTGAAAATTCCACATGGGAATACTGGGAAATTGCAATTCCCCCTCCGGCATCGTAAGATTTGCAATTATAGATTCTGTTGTTTTCCAGAAAGACAATACATTGCTGTTCTGAAAAGCCGGATACACATATTCCGCCTCCCCCGTTTCCGGCGATGGAATTGGTGATGATATTATTTTTAATCACAGCATGGGCTCTAAAGACAAATATTCCGCCACCAGGCCAGTTCACGAACTGTTCCACATGGTTTTCATTGTTCATGATGGTAAAGCCGTTCAGGGTGACAGAGGCTTGTTCGGTGATATAAACAGCAGAAAAGGTATGAGCGCCAATAATTTGAGTATTGTGTATGTAAGTCGTGTCATTGGTCGTGGCATAAAGGCTCTGAATGCTGATTATCTTGTATTCAATACTGACATTCTCGCGGTATGTGCCGGGATAGACCTGAATGGTATCGCCTTCAAGTGCAGAGTCGATGGCAGACTGAATACTTGTGTAGGGTTTAGTGCCGTCAAGTGATACTTCCCGTGTTAATGCTGACATGGAATTGAGAATACACAAAAATATAAGTATGATAAGACTGTTTTTCATTTTATCTCCAAAAAAGGAGGTCATGGGCTTTCACCCATGACCCTTCTCTCTTATTTCATCAACATCATTTTTTTCGTTGTGGAGGAATTAGGTGTTTCCAGAGTATAGAAATAGATACCTGATGCAACTGCTTTGTTGTCATTGTCTTTTCCATTCCAGGAAATTTTCTTGTATCCGGCATCCTGTGTATTGTTGATAAGCGTCTTAACCAACTGACCCTTCACATTGAATATCTTCAGGCTGACATGGGTTTTCTCAGATAACTGATATCGGATGCTTGTCTCAGGGTTAAACGGATTTGGATAATTACCTTCCAGAATTGTTTTTTGAGGCTGTGATAAATTGTTCATATCCGCCTTATTCAGAGAAACGAGATAAAAACGGCTGTTTGGATGATAACTAATCGGTGTATTGGTATATTTGTTTAAGTCAAACTGATAAGTGGAATAATCTTTGTACTTTTCAAAACCCGACTTCATTTCCGGTTCCCAATATCTAAATTCAATGTCTGCATTTTCAGGAATTTCATTCAGATAGACGCTGACTTCCACGGTATCGCTTTGAATCACTTCTGCGCCATAGCAGACCCCGTCTATAAAGAGCGCCAGTTCTGCATTAGAGTTCTTTCTGCCTTTCAAATCTTCATTCAGTTTCACATACACAGAGATATAATCGGCTGTTTCATTGTAAGTGAAATTTTGCGGTTTAGGCTCGGTATATGCCATTGTTTGTGATCCACCGCTACTTCTTACTCTCCATTGGAAAGCACCTGTCTCGGGACCTATATAGTTTAAAACTACCATCTCTCCAAAGTTGATTTTTGGATTTCTGACCGCATAAGTCCAGGGGGATGAGGTATTAGGTCTGCTGATTGACCAGTTTTTGGTCTGAATCAGCGTTAGTCGGCTGATGATATCTGATAAGGCATAGAAAGGGTCTTCACTTTGCGTTTTGAAGTAGCCCACCCAGGTCTCACCATTAGGCGTTAATTGAACCACATCATCGGCATTGCCTTCTGTCCCGCACAAAAAGCCCATATCTTCAATTGTTCGGTTCATATTGGGCATCATCTTGACCTTAAATCCCATCTGGCTGATTAAAGTCTTGGTTTTGTTTTGCCAATCTCCATTCTCATATTTTACCTTACCATTATCTGGACAATACTTCCATTCCATTTCTTCCATATAACGAGGATTATTAAAAAGTAAGTTGTTATCATGGTAATTATGGACAACATTCAGAATATTATCCAGATCTCCATATTGGGTGCCTGTCGTCCTTTTGTCCAGATAAGGGAAGCATATCCAGTTATACTGGTTAGTGGACCCGTTACTGCTGAGCTGATGGAACAAGAGACCGTGTTCACGCGCAGGAACTGCTCCAATATCGAGTCTTGAGCCGTCAGGATCTCTGTCAGCCGGATCATTCACCCAGTTACTCCCATTATTATTCAAATCAGGATGTCCGTTGTCAATTACAAGAGATCTATAATAGCTATCCCATACCGGTTCGAGTGTGTTGATATCAACCGGATCAGGGTAAACAAATTTACAAATATTGTTCATAGAACCGGGTAATTTATTCTGAAGTCCTGTGTGACTCTCATGATCAAAGTGATAATAATTATATGATCCTATATTGTTGGATGATCCACTATAAGGAAATGGTAATCCATATTCTAATACAGGCATTGCCATTAAAACATTATTCTTCAAACTAATGGATGTCGTCTGATTTTCAGGTGGATTATGCAAAATATTATGCATTGGATATCCATTAAAGGTGTTACTTGCCAGGGTATTATTGTTAGCTTTTAACAGAACACTGGCTTTAACATCTATATTTTGGTTCCGGCAAGGAACAGACACATGCCATGCATAGGTACCATTATACAGATTGCTTGTATAATAAGGATCCTGTACCTGAGGGTTATCTACTTGTCCTGTGGTAATTATTCCCTGAGTGGAGTAAAACTTATTATTTTTTGCAGTCAGGTTTTGTGTATTCAGATTTATGACATTTAAACCGGAAGCCATACTGCTGTTAGAGATATAGAAGCTCCCAAATCCACCAAGTGGGGTGGTAATATTAATTGGATTTCTGACATAGTTGTTTTTAAACTCGTTACCTTCAAGGGTCAGAGAGGTGCCTGCATAATTATCTCCGTTTTTGACAAAAACGATTCCGCCTCGTCCCTGATTGGCTTCAAATTTATTGTAACTGATGGTACTTTCTGCCCCCTGAACGATGTTGTCCACATAGATGGCAGAGCCCAGACAGGTCGCTTCATCGTCAGCTACACAATTATCTCCATTATTTAACTCATGATATATTGAATTCATATAAAAGTAAGAATTATCAATAGTGACTGGATATCGGCTGATAATAGCCCCACCATTACTTTTTAAGAATTTTCCATAGTATGTATTTGATGGATTATAATAGGTTAATTTAATGTTTGCAATTTTCTTGAAGTTACATTGGCTTACTGTTAATCTGTTATCACCTGTATTAAGTATTGTGGTAGTGTTTGAAGGATCTTGATCTGTTATGGAGATTCCATTATAGTATTCCATAAATGTAATCTTCTTGAACCTGATAACAGAATTGTTTAATCCACTTACATTGATAAGCGGGTTATACGGCCTTGACATAACATTTGCCATATGATTAAAATAATTATTATCTCCTAAAGGATATGTAAAAACGGTACTGTTGGATGTGTTATAAGGATCAATACCCTGAACACCTTCAATTGTTAAATCAGTGTAGCCAAGTCCACCCAACAATGGCCAGTTGTAGTTAGATACTCCAATTACACTTTTCATATCAAGAGGTGCATATCTGCCCTTATCAAGCATAATACGGTATTCCCTGATTTGAGTCGCTAATTCATTATCGGCATAATAATAGCTGGCAATTGATTGTCTGTTATTGGCTACATATTGTAATGCATCAGAAAACTGTCTGAATCCTTCCTGAGTCTGACTGACGATAATACCATTTCTATTGATAATTGTCAGAGACAATGAGCCAAATGAGGCATTTGTCTGATTGGTGCTAATATTTACAGTTTTACGCTTATTATAAGCGTAATTCTTCCCATTATAGTAGTCTGATACCTCTGTTAAATGATCGGGATAAAATTCAATAGAAGTCACTGTCTGGTTAGCAGGGAAATTGAAGACAGCAGAAATAGTATTAGAGTTGGGAGGGTATACTGTATTTGCTGCAAGGTATTCTGTTGTACCGATAAATGCTTTCATTTTAACACAAGCCATATTGCTGATAGGTCCATTTACAAAGGACAAACTGCCTGAAATAGTGGTAGTGGCAGTAAGCAATGAGATCATCGCCAGTATGATCATTATTGATATATGTTTTTTCATATGATTATTTTCCTTTCTTTATTATAATAAATTTAATCTTTACAGGGCTCTCTCTCTTTTATCAGAGAAAGCCCATTAGACAATGAATTTATTTTTATCTCCAGGCAAGTGAAAAGTCTTTTTAACATATTTTCTTCTCCATACAATGCTAACTATATATATATATATATAGTTACGAGTTTAGATAATGTTTTTGCTATGCTATTCTCAATCATTTCAGAAGTAATGCAATCTGCCTGTTTGCGAAAAGCCTGCTAGAAGCATGATGTTTGTCATACAATTTATTAACTAATTTGTATCTGACGATCATATTTACAAACCATTTTTACTCCTTTTATAAAGGATACTTTTTTCTTGCATTCTGCATTCAGATTAATGAAAAGTATCTGTCTGATAACAATTCAATGAAACATTCTTATTATATTTTATTTACTTATATCTACAAAAAAATATAAAAGCCATATTTTGTCAAGAATTTTAAGAAAATTATATTTTTCATATCATTTCGTTTTACTTTATAGTATATCTCGTCCTGGCAACTCTGAACCCAATAAAGTACTCTTTGGTTTTTAAACTATATCCATCTCTTGCAGAAACACGGCAACTCATTTCAGGGTTTCCCCAACAGCCACCTCTGACAACTTTATAAAAATTTGCTTCTGGTCCGGTCGGATTTACCTGAGTATCGGAACTATAATAAGATACATAAGTATCCCAACACCATTCCCACACATTGCCTGACATGTCAAATATCCCCAATTCATTCGGATTTTTCATTGCTACCGGATGAGAAGTGCCATTAGAATTATTAAAATACCAGGCAACTCCCTCAATATTATTAGAACCTGCATAATTATAAGACTGAGATTGGTTTGAACCACGGGCTGCAAATTCTCTTTCGGCTTCTGTTGGCAATCTGTATCCATCTGCTGACCAGTTACACTCCATTGAGTACCATACTGAATAAGGATAATTTGATGGCCAATTATCCGGATTAACTTCCTGATTGATCATATAACAGGGTGTTAAGCCTTCCTGAATGCTTCTTTTGTTACAATATTTTAAAGCGTCTATCCATGACACATTGTTTATTGGATAATTGCTGCCTATACCGTAGTTTGTATTACTTGGGTTTGAGCCCATCAACTGTTGCCATTCAAATTGAGTTACAGGTCTGTCACTTAAATAATAAGCAGACACATATACTTCATGTACAGGTCTTTCATCATCAAAACCATTTTGACTGCCCATCAAATAATAGCCTGCCGGAACATAAATCATCGAAGCCATATCTAAAGGCATAATGATTTCAAAAGTATGGCAGCTTACTTCACTTGGGTTATAATCCATTTTAAATGCTCTGGCTCTGATTGTCATACTTTTACTAATTGCAAACGGAGAAGTATAGCGATTTGAGTTTAACTCAGGCCGACTACCATCAGTTGTATAATGAATTTCTGCTCCGGCAAGCGTTGAAGTTATTTCAATCATCGTAACATCCTGATACATTCCTGATGAAGGGCTTATCAGCGGAGCAGTTGCGGTTGGAAAATTAAAGGTGTACTCATACGTTTTAATATCACTTGGTGAATAATTATTTCTCATTGCGATTACTTTTAGGGTAGTATTTTGATAAATTTCAAAAGCTTGCGTATAGCATAAACTATTTATTGTAGGATCAGTTCCATCAAGAGTATAGTAAATATTCGCATTTGGAATCTCACAGCTAAGCGAAATGCTTTGATGAACGGGATATACTCCACTGGTAATATTTGCGACAGGATCAGGCATTTTTTCTAAAGGTTTAATCTCTCCAGAGCCAACCAAATCAATATCCAGATCACAACCAGCCATTAAAACACACATCAGAATAGTCACAAAAAAAAGAACGCTTTTCATTTTTTCCTCCACACTTTCTATTTTCTTGATAATTTTGTTATTAAATAACACTTTTTATTGTACTAGTCAAGTTTTTTTTATTATAATCAAAAAAAAAGCAGGAATCACCTGCTTAGAATTATTGAATGGAATTTATAGATTACTTACCGATACAGAAATTCTCAAATATCTGATTGAGTATATCATCAGTAGATATCTTTCCGATGATTTCTTCCAGAGAAATACTGGCAGATTTGAGATCAAAAGCAATAAACTCTATCCCTGTATCCATTTTCAGTGTATTCATTGCCTGACGAATCGATTCAGCTGCTTTTGAAACAGCAGAAAGCTGTCTGGCATTTGATATCAGACCAGAATCTATTTCATGGTCGATCTGTTCAAAACGCTTTAACAAAAATCCTTTGAGAGAGTCAAGCCCATTCTCTTCAAGTGCAGAGCATAAAAGGATATTTTGCTCTGATAAAATGCTTTTTACTGAATCTGTCAGTAAATCTGCTTTATTTAGCAGAGGAACAAATCGACTGTCATCATAAGTACAGGATAATTTATGCTTTAAAGCCTCCAAATGGAGATTAAAATCGTGTAGAATTGAATCAGATGAATGATCTAAATGAGGCTCATTTTCGTTAATTGAGTGGCTTTGAATATGGGTCGCATCAATGATCAATAAAACCAGATCAGCAGATCTGATCAAATCATTAGAACGGTCAATTCCTATTTTTTCGATTAAATCATCACTTTGCCTGATACCAGCTGTATCAGAAATTCGGATTAAATTTCCGTCCAAAGAGATAGCTTCTTCCAGATAATCTCTGGTAGTGCCTGGAATAGGGCTGACAATCGCTCTGTCCATATTTAAAATTTTGTTAAAGATGCTGGATTTACCCGCATTAGGTTCTCCAATCAGACATATTTTTAAGCCTTCATGAATAATCATGCCTTCATGCCCTGTATTCTCCAGATGTTCCAACTGTTGAGAAATACGATTCAGTTTTATCTCTATCTCATTATTTTCTATGACAGGTACTTCATCTTCAATGAAATCAATTGCCAGTTCACATTGAACCCTTAAATCTGTAATTTGTTTTAGCAAAGATTTTATCTTCTTTTCTAGTTTACCTTCCAATTGCATCAGAGATGCTTTCTGAGCTTTACCTGTCTGAGCCATCAATAGATTACCAACTGCTTCCGCTCTTGTTAAATCCATTTTATGATTAAGAAAAGCCCGTAAAGTAAACTCACCAGGCTCTGCCATTCTGGTTTTTTTTAACAGAGTTTCGAGGATTTGTGAAGCGATGAAGTCATTTCCATGACATGAAATCTCAACCAGATTTTCTCCGGTATAAGAATCAGGCGCATAGTAACAAGTCATTAATACTTCATCAATCAGTCTGCCCTGATCAATAAAACGGGCAAAATAAGCTTTCCTGGCTTGAAAAGAAGTGATAGATCCGGCTGTTTTAATAAATGGTTTAACTGCGTCAATGGCATCTTCTCCACTGATACGAATAATGGCAATCGCCCCTCTGCCTCGGGGAGTGGATATCGCTGAGATTGTATCTTTAAATGATGAATACATGATATGCTCTTTTCTAAAATGTAACACAAGCTATAAACTTGCGAATGGATATGTTTGTTGTAACGTAAGCTCGCAGCTTGCAAATTTAACAAGCTGGTAGCTTGTCTTACAGTTTAAAAAACGATTTACTAACTTAACAAGCTGGTAGCTTGTCGTACAGTTTAAAAAACGATTTGCTAACTTAACAAGCTGGTAGCTTGTCTTACAGTATAACAAGCAAGTTGCTTGTCCTACAACCAGTTTATGGAAAAAAGTGTTAGAAATCAGCATCACTGTAAAATGCGTTTTTATAATGATTGAGATGGTAGTGTTGATGCTTGTCTTGCATAATGATAATAATATCAAAACGACTATATAGCGTTTCAGCTTCTTCATGAGTGGCAATATATTGCAAAGCTGTTTTAACAATTCGTTTCTGTTTGCTTTTGGTAATGGATAAAATTGCATCATCTTCTGTGCCTTGATTTCGCAATTTAACTTCTATAAATGCCAGTTCGTTTCCATCCTGGGCAATAATATCGATTTCTCCGCCAAAGATATGATAATTTCGTTCAATAATCTGATAAGATTGTTCTGTAAGATACTTTACAGCAAGGTCTTCACCAAATCGACCGTTCTCAGTCGTATTTATTTTCATTATTGTCCCATTTCTTCAAGCTTATTCATTTTTATTCCAAAATCTTTAAGTAAAAAAGCGAGAGTCTTTTTTCATACAAATTGATCTGAATCTCATAGAGATTCTCTTCTAACTGGAACTTTTTGTAAAATTTTGTAGTGTCAATGCTAAAGGTTTTACCCTTATCATCCCCATCTTTTTTTGGATCAGCAATAAAGCCTGCCAGATTGATTTTTATCATTTGCTGATCTTTAGCGTTCAGTTTATCTTTTGTATCTTTATCTGGGATGACTTTGTTTAAAGATAATTTATCTCCATTATGACAGACAAGTGTATCTCCTTCATAGATCTGGTAATCTTTACCATTCAGAGTGAAAAGCAGTTGAAATGGTTTTAAATCAGGCTTTAGCTGAGTGATCGTTTTTGAAATACTGTCAGTAGGCATCTCTTTGACAAAAAGCCGATGAGATGCAATCTTCCTTTTATTTTGGAGTACTTCTATCAACCATGATTTACCATTATCGGGAGAGAATTTCTTGATTAACTTATCATTGATTGAAATAAGATATCCTTTGTCATCTGCAGAGTTTTTCGGATTAGCATAACCCAAAAAGTTTATCTCATAAAGATCATTATCATTCAGAGCTCCTATAATTTGAATCTGAGAATTTTGATCTATGTCTAAGTTTTCATTGACTGAAAGCTGATACTCGGTGTTATCTACCAGCAACTTTAGACCTTTATAGGATTCAGGCTGTTTTTCTAGTAAGATAGGAATCTTATCTATTGTGACATTATCCTTTCTGATAATCAGTTGAGAATTTTGATCTACAAAAAAAGTTTTATTCATATCATTACTGGTACCAAACCGATCAATATCCAGTAAATATCCTCTCTGATAATTTCCTTTAATAAAAGAAACTTTGATATCAGAAGGCTGATCGATGTATAGTGCCTGACCTTTTTCAACCATCTTATTTATTCCATTTACGTTGAAAACCACAAACTCATAATCTGGCTTATCTAAAAAAATCCCTGGGTATTCAGGTACAATATCTAAATACTGTAAAAATGCATTCAGAACCAATGTGTGGTGTCTGATTTTCATCTCCAGACTAGGAAGCTGCTTTGATACTTCTATGCCAAAAGAAGGGATTCCAGCCTGAGTGAGACCATAATATGTCGCACTTTTTCGTTGTTCCAGATGCTTTGTTGTGGAGGATACGGTATTATGATTATTAAAACGAAAATGATATTTTTCATCTGATATTTTAGGATTAACGGCTAAGCAAATTGTTCTTGCAATATCTCCCAATTTGATCGTTTGTGCTTTTTTTTCAACATAAAATGAGTCTGTATCAGCGATTATACATTGCCCGAATTTCATAGGATTATGCATTTTATCAATGTATGTTTCACGGTAATAACCGCCTCCTTCATGGAGATTTAATAGAATATCACTTTTATGCATCAACTCTTTAAGAATTTCGACTACCTGATCTTCAAAAATATTAGTCTTTGGTTCATCAAAACGTCTGTTCATATCTTTTGTGATTTGTCTCTTATTTTGCACAATCGTAGGTACATTTGCTCTGGGGACAATAATCAGATTTCCCTTTTCTAAAATAGTGTCCACATATAAATCCGCAGATAGATATCCACCTGATTCGTCACCTTGAATACCACCAATTATCATTAATGTTTTACCAGGTTCTTTTCCTTTTATATGATAAACATTCAGTTCATAATCAGTATTTTCAAAATATTTGAAGACTTCTGTTTCTGAATAAGACAGATTAAAATAAATTAACATCAACAACAGTAAGAAAGTTTGTCTCACTAAAACCTCTTTCCTTTAGTATATTATCTGGTACAGAACCAAATTGAACCTGCCATTAATCAAAAATGACAGACAGTACTTATAAAATATTAGTTTTTGAGTAATTCATCAAGTGCTTCAGGCAATTGATTTTCAAAATCGATTTTTAACTCGGATTTTACGGGAATAGCATATCCATTCCATTCTTCTCTTAAAATCAGCCAATTGTCTTCTTCTTTTTTCCATAGCATTGATTTTTTGCCTACATCCGAATATGTACTTGAATTGTAAGCCTGGTTAAACTCAACTAGAAGATAATCTTTTGAATAGAAGAATTTTGGATGTTTTAATTCGATTTGAATATGACTTCTTTTCCCGTTAATTCGTTCTTTATATCTTGCCCACCGTTCAAAATTCATTTTCAGATTTTCAGTATAAAAATCAGTATGATAAAATTGTAAATAGGAAGCTAAATCTTGTGATTCCCATGCTTCTTTCCATTCAACAATCATATTCTTCAACATAAGTGATTCTTTCTGTAATTGTTCTACACTGACCCAATGAATCACATCACAGATAATTACAGGGGTTTTTGTAAAATTAAAATATTTTGATAAAGCTTCCAGCTCATGATTATCAAAACGCACACAACCTTCTGTATCATATGGAGTTAATGCTTTATCTGTGCCATGAAGCCATATACCATTTCCTTTTTTCTTCAAATACTGATCAATTGAGTTTGGGTAATTAATTGGAAAAGCGCCTGACCCATACATTGGTGTTAATCGAGTTTTAGGAATTTCTCCTTCAATCAGGTAAAACCCTTCAGGAGTCTTGAGATCTCCTTTTTTTTCTTTATCTCCCCTATTTTTTCCGGTTGTAACCGGATATTGGCTGAGTAGTGATAATTGAAAAGGCGTTTTTGTTACTTGATACAGCCAGACAGTTTGTAAACTTTTATCGACAATTAGCACATGATCGTCATAATCAGCATTTTCATCCAGAAAGAAATTAATCATTTCATAAGGCACAGACTCAGTAGTAGCATAAAGAACTGAGAAAAAGCTCATAAATATCAATAAGACTGGGATATATTTTAGAAGATACTTCAAAAAAACCTCTATTTTCATTTTGAAGTTAATATTAATACAAGGCTTCGATTGTCAAGAAAAAACCGATTGTCCACAATTTAAAAGACCATAAAAGTCTCAAATTCTCATCATTCTGCTTTCCAGAGATAAGTTTCCAAATCAATTTTTCCTTCTGAGTCAACTTTTACCCCTTCTGCTTTTAAAAGCGCTTCCTGAAGTTCATATCCTGCACCATAAGATAATGAGATAGAGCCTTTTGAATTGACGATTCTATGCCAGGGTAACTGATATTTTTCTGAACATGAATGAAGTATTCGGCTTACCTGTCTGCTACCGTATGGATTGCCAGCCATTTCGGCTACCGCTTTGTATGTTAACACTTTTGATTTGGGTATTGACTGAATTACTTTGATGATCTGAATCGAAAATTCCTTCATTGCTAGTACTCCTTAATCATATAATAAGCACTTTAAAAATTTTGGCAAAAATATCTTGCTTTTAAAAAAAAGTTCTGCTATACTCATTTAATGGAGTAGTTAGATGAAAAAAAATAAGCAATTACTTGAAGAAATTATCAGTATAGGCAATCAGCTGACTCAGATTAAAAATACTGAGAGTCTGATGGAAAGCATTCTGAGTGAAGCAAGAGCTCTGGTGAATGCTGAAGCAGGCTCTTTCTATATATGTGATAAAGAAATATTGCATTTTATGATAACTCAAAATGATTTGATGCAACAGAATGCGAAGAAAATGCATTTTGAAAGATTTAGCATTCCTGTCAAAAAAACGTCCATTTCTGGTTTTGTGGCATTGAGCGGAGAAGTGCTGAATATTCCTGACGTGTATCACATCCCTGCAAATAAAGACTATGGATTTTATCCGGAAATTGATAAAAAAACAGGTTACAGAACCCAGTCTATGTTGACGATACCTCTTAAAACACCCATACATAAGGTAATTGGCATACTGCAACTGATTAATGCAAAAAATTCAAATAATCAAACAATAGAATTTCAGGAAGCAGATATCCCCTATTTGGTTCATTTTGCAAACATTGCAGCAGTTGCACTGGAAAGGGCTGAAATGACCCGTTCATTGATCATGAGAATGATTAAAATGGCAGAATTGAGAGATCCAATGGAAACCGGCGCACATGTCAATCGGGTAGGTGCTTATTCTGCAGAACTCTATGAAGCATGGGCAAAACAACACAAAGTTAAGTCAAAAGATTGGAAAATTCAAAAAGATCTGCTTCGAATGGCGGCAATGCTACATGATGCAGGAAAAGTAGGCATTTCTGATTCTATTTTGAAAAAACCAGGAAAATTAGATTATGATGAATTTCTACAAATGAAAAAACATCCTGAAATTGGAGCAGGACTATTCACTGATGAACAATCAGATTTAGACAAAATGGCTGGTGAGATTGCCCTGTATCATCATAAGCACTGGGATGGAGGCGGATACCCTGACTTCAATGTGAAGCATAATGAGATCCCCTTAATGGCAAGGATTGTAGCAATCGCAGATGTTTTTGATGCTTTGTCTTCCAGAAGATGTTATAAAGCAGCCTGGGATATGGATAAAGTCTGGAATGAATTACAAATTTCAGCTGGTTCACAATTTGATCCTGAATTAATCAGACTGTTTTTGAGCATTCAGGATGAAATCTTGATTTTAAAAGCAAAATACCCTGACCAGGAATATTTAGATGTTTAAACCAGGTAAGTGTCAAAACAATTCGAGCAGGAGCTTTATGATTAAAATGTATCTTCTTGAATTTTCTGATGATTTCAATAAAAATAATATTTCATAAAAGATTTGACAAATCTTCTGTAAATTTATACGATAACTATCAGGAGAATGATTATGACTGATAGAATCAATGAACTGAATCATCTGATCAAAAAAGAAAAAAACACTAAATCACTGATATCTATGTATCAGGAGTTACTGGAAAACTATCTGAAAAAGCAAATGCTTGATGAAATGTCTGATGTTTTAAAAAAATATTTTGATCTTATAGAGAATAAATTCCCAAACTACAATTTATTATTCTATTATTATCAATCCGGATCTTATCATTTCTATCTGAATCAAAATGAAGGCGCGCTGTCTGATTTATTGAAAGCATTGGAGTTATGTTACCAGCTTGATCTGAGTAAGTTCACAGGAAGAATTCTCTATTTAATTTCAGGTATATATTACAGGGTAAAGAATTCTGAAAAGACCATAGAGTACTCTGAAAAAGCTTTAGAGATTGCTTCTGAACAAAAAGATTACCGACAAATGATAACCATTTATGCCTGTGTTTCACGGGTATATTCTGATACAGACCAGGCAGACATAGCACTGAAGTACTTAGAAAAAGCCCAAAAAATTAGTGATGAACAAAACATAGAAGATTATCGTTTTTCCATCTATTATAATACGGCAATACTATACCATAATCATTTGCATCAAGAAGATAAAGCACTTATGTATATTGATTTAGCAATAGATTTAGCACCACAGGTTGATCTGGGATACTCTTTGGGCGTTAAAGCGGCTATATTAAATGAGTTGAAGCGTTATGATGAATGTATTCAAATCACAGAAAATCTCATAAAAGAATGTGATGAAAAAAATAATCAGTTCTTTAAACGAATGTTGCTGTATAACCTTTCTGATACTTATGACAGAATGAACCTGCATGAAAAAGCGTTGAGATACTTACATCAATATATCGATATTGAAAGTGAAATCCATCAAAAAGAATTACATGACAGCAGTGAAGAATTAAAAACCCGCTTTGAGCTTATGTATAAAGAACAGGAAAAAGAACTTTACCGTCTAAAAAATATCGATTTAAAGAATGCGCTTAAAAGAGAAAAACATTTAACGAAGGAACTTAGTCAAAAAAACATAGAGAATGAAAGACTTCTCAGAATTTTAACACAAGAGCTGGCGAATCCTCTACATGCCATTCTGATGGCAAATCAAAATATAGAGAAGTCTGTAACGGTATCAAGAGATCTTCAAGACAATCTGAGTACAATCAAATCTATGTCATATTCTATGTTAAATACATTAACGCATGTTAAAGAGCTTCTTGCAGTTGAGTCCGGTAAAATTAAAATTGAGTTAAAAAGCACTTCTGTTGCAAAAATAATGGATGAAACAAAAATGCTCTTTCAAAATAAATTAAACAAGAAAAATATAAGAATTCAGATAAGTGCAGATATTCCCTTAGATGAACTTTATATCCATGTTGAGCCTGTATCTTTTCAAAATTGTGTGGTTAATAATCTGATATCTAATGCCATAAAATTTTCTTTTTCTGACTCTGTCATACAAATCAGTTTAAGTATAGAAGATGAATGGTTGAAAGTGAAAATTTCAGATCAGGGTATAGGCATCAAAAAGGCTCATCTAAAAAAAATCTTCAAGCATGATAAACCCATTTTAACAAGTGGTACAATGGGAGAATCCGGGATTGGTATTGGTATGCCTCTAATCGATAAATATCTCAAACAATACAATGCTAAAATTCACATAAGCAGTCGTCATATTGATGAGCATCCGAATGATCATGGAACATGTGTGGATATTTTTCTTAAAAGAGCCTTATGCCCCAATTAGATAATGAGTCTTACTTATGACTCATGACCAAACCAACCCATTTTATCCATCATCTCCAGTTCTTCTCTTACATTATTCATTACGGCTAAAAGCATCGTTTCATGTAAACCCAGAAAATTGATAACCGCCTGAGTTTTATTGTCATTATACGCATATAAATCAGAGAATCTAAGCTTTTTTTTATGAATGATTTGATCACATAAAAACAGACATAAAGTCTCTTTTCGACAACTAAGAGGTGATTTGACAGGGTTATGGTGGTATTTTATAATATTTATCAAGGGATCTGGAAATCCCCAGCTTTTCATTATTAATGAAGTTAGATTTGCATGATCAACTCCATAATGATTCAATTCCAGACTATCCGCATCACGTTTTTGTCTATTCATTTCATCTCTGATAAAAAAGAAATGATCAGATTTAGCTAAAGATATAAAAAGTGCGCCAATGTTATGTAAAAGACCTGCCGTGTATATTAAATTTCCTGATTCACTGAATTCACGTCGAAAAATCACTTTACCCATAATAGCGGAAGCTATTGATGATTTCCATAAACTGATTCGAAAATGCTCTATTTCTTTTGGATTTTCATTAAAAATTCCATATAGCTTGGTTAAAAAAACCAAATGAACTACGGTATCAAATCCAAGCCAAACTATTGCCTGCAGAATATCACTAATTTTTTTAAAAGACCCATAATATACTGAGTTTGCAAGCGTCAGAATTTTCATAGTTAAAACAGGATCTCTTTCTATAATACATTTTAACTGTCTGGCAGTCGCATCAGGATTAGAGATAAGTTTAAATATGTCTGAAAAAAGCATTTTGACAGAGGCCAATGGCGATTTGTTTACCAAATCACTCAGCGTATCAAAATCTAATTTTTCATTTACTCTCATCCTGTTTTTACTCCTCTGAAAATCACTATACAAGATTATAAAGCATTTGGCAAGTTAAATGTTTTGCTGATTATGATGATCATCAGAGGCTTCATGAATTATATCAGAAGTCATGTTTTTTAGCTTTTATTATAAAACACTTTTTCGTTTTCCACTTTCCATGCTGGTTCAACTATACATAGAAAAATAAGATCATGATTACCTGTGTTACTGATACTTTGACGGCTCATTGAAGGAATAAAGATACAGTCCTCTGCATTTACATCAGAATGTTCATCATTTATATGCATGACACCAGATCCCTGAAGTATATAATATGTTTCAGAAGTAGTAAGCAGGTGTTCATAACTGGTTTCACCTGGCTTTACAATTGCATGTGCAAAGCTGTATGAAATATCTAGAGGATCATGATCTGGGTGTATAATCACTTTTAATGCAGTATTATCCCCCGCTGTTATCGTTGGACAATCGGATAATTTTTTTATAAACATCATTCACCTCACTTATTTATCATCATCTTACGAATGAGTTCTCTTTTATCAAGTTGAGTCTTAGTAAGTGTTTTAATATTTTTATAAAATGCTCTGCGTTGATCAAACTCTAAAATACTTTTATCATACAAAGCAAGACAAATCCGATAATCAAAAGAAAAATGAGAAGTATAAAATTCAATCAGTTGCTTTAAACAATCTTCATTCAAAAAATCTACAGTAAACAGAAAAAAAGCAAGAATATCATATCCCGCTTCCCTCTGGCTGATATCAGAAAAGTCAAACAGATAGCATTTATCATCTTCAATGATGAAATTTTTCGGATTTGGATCATTATGAGAAAATGAAAGATTTAAGTTTTTCAGATCTCTGTGAAATCTAATCAGTGTATAAAGAGCTTTTTGGAAATCATCTAGAGAACCTGGCTGAGGATTATGACCGTATAGTCGGTGTAAAATAATCCATTGTTTCTCTGATTCGGGATTACTGTTATATTCAAGCATATCAGGTATATATGGCAGATTAAGCTTATATATAAGCAGTTCTCTGTTATAGTATTCCTCTGAATTGAAAGTTTTTATTACTCTGAATTTTTCGAGTATGACATCATTTTTCATTTTTTAATATACACCTGGCGGTATCTAAAATTTGATTATCTAATCCCAGGAGTTCTGCAATCATAAAAGCGGCTTTTGGTGGTTGGCTGCCAATTTCAACAGGTATCATCTGATAATTAAAATGACTATGAATTTCATTTAAGTTATTCTTCAACCATACTTTATCTTTACTTCTCAGACTTTTAAAATCTGCTTCAGATATTCCTAATAGTCTGAAATGCTCTGTATTCTTTGAAACCTCCGGTGGATTAAAATGAGTAGCAGTTATAAAATGAGATTTTAAGTTCTCTGAAAAAAAATGAATGACTGCTTTTGACAAAGCAGTGCCTTCTTCCGGATTAGTACCTCTGGCAAATTCATCCATTAGGATTAGTCCATAACCTTTTTTGTCGATCATATTCTGAAGTTCAACCACTTCAAGTGCAAAACTGCTAAGATCGGCTCTGTGTTCCTGAGTTAACGGTCCTGAATAACATATAAAATCAGGGATAAAAAGTGTCGCTTTATCTGCAGGAAGGGGGATTCCTTGAACTAACAATACAAAAGCTTGTCCTATCCCTTTTAGAATAGAGGTTTTCCCTGCCATATTAGCACCCGTTAAAACCGTAACAACTTGTTTGAAATGAATATCAACCGGTTGATAATGTAGTCCGATTGCATCCAGTTCGTCCTTTAAGACCATATTTTTGAGCTGTTTGGCATAAATAATGGGCTGGTCAGCAATATGCGGTATAACACATTGATGATTATTGGCGAAAATCGCTTTTGCTAAAAGAAGATCAAGTGCTGCAATACTGTGAAAAGCGAGAAGTAGTTCTTTTGACTCAGAGCCTATTTTTTGGGAGATCATCATTCTAACTTTTTTCTCTTCCACAAATAAAGATTCATTCAGATCAGAGATATCCTGTTCAGCGCTCAGAATCACATCCGATTTTTTCAAAACATAAGTAATATTGGCAAAATTCTCGTATTCAACTGTCAATAAAGCCGATTGATTCAACTTTTGAATCATGTCTGTCTTTAATCTGGATACAGTTAGTTTATCATTAAATTCATAAAGATTGAATTCCTTGATTAATTGCTTTTTGAGCTGAGAATATTCATTTTCAATCAATTGTTTTAACTGCTTAATCTTTGAATAAACCGCTTCAAGCTCTGCAGAATAGGAAGGACTCAGATAGAAAGAAGGCGTATTTTGCTTTTCTTTATCCAGATAATCAAAAAGGTCTGAAAAATCATACAGGGGAATAACAGTTATTAGATTTCTTTTTTTTAAATACTGAACAGTTTTTTGATAATAGTACAGGAAATGTTTAATTTCAAAAATTTCATGTATTTCTAGTGCATAATCATCTTTTAAAAGACATTCAGAACTATCTTCAATTGATTTTAAAATCCATTGAAAATAATGCAAATAGGACCCTAGAGTTGTTATTAGATCCGGATATTTGCTGATGGCAGTCATCAATGTTTGCACCTTTTCATAATATGATAGCAATTCATATTTTTGATTTTTTCTAAAAGGTTTAAAGTTTTTATGTAACCTTGCGCCTGGTTCTGAAAAAGTTTGAATCTTAGCAAGTATATAATTGATCTGAAGTGCATCTCTGCTTTGTTTATCCATGAAACTAATCATAAAAACCTCTGTTATATTATCTTAAATGAACAAATCAATTTGCTCTTTTACATCTTCTCACGATGTTGATAATAAGTATAATAATATAAGCTTGCAACAAAAAAAGCTCCCCCAATAATGTTTCCAATGGTCGCAACAGTTAAATTTTTCATCAACCCACTTATTGGAATATTGACAGAAGGATTCGTGTTCAATAACATACCAATCGGGATAAGATACATGTTGGCAATACAATGTTCAAACCCCGAAGCAATAAACATCATAATTGGGAAAAATATCCCCAGAATTTTTCCAGAAATATCATGAGCGGCAAGAGAAAACCAAACGGCAAGACAAACCAGCCAGTTACAAAGAATTGAACGTATAAAAATCTGAAAAAAGGACAGATGGGTTTTTATAAAAGCAATATTAACTGCTTTATCTCCAGCAGGATTCAAAGCCCCATTATGATGAAGTAAGCCAGATTTTATCATCATAAAAACCATAAATATGGATCCAATCAAATTAGCCAGATAAACAATAGACCAGTTTTTTAACATGCTTTTAACAGAGACTTTTCCAGCCAGAACAGACATTAATATCAAAGAATTGCCGGTAAAAAGTTCTCCTCCAGCAATCACAATCAGCATCAATCCAACACTAAACACAGATCCGCTCAGTAGCATTCCAATACCAGGATCAGAGACATATGCCAATACTTTTGTAGCAAGTTGAGCACCCATTGCAATATATACACCGGCTAAAAATCCCATCAGAATCAGATAATTAACTGAGAGTTTGCTCTTTTTAACACCAATTTTTTCAACTAATATTTCTGCTATCTTTTGAGGTCGGTTATAAATCATAATTACTCCCAAACTTGTTAAATTGTTGTATTACAAACTTCCAGATTTATAAAAAACTTATATATCATGCTAATAAAGCCTACTCTGAAAGGACAGATTGAAAAATTTCATTAAGCAATGAGGATATATGGTAAAGTTCATAGGGTTTTTGAAGAATTTTTAAATTCTTCAAATCATTGATGCGTTCTTCTTCTATAGTTTCCTGATAACCAGATGATAAAACGACAGGGATTTCAGGTCTGAGAATTCTGACCTTCTCAATCAGTTCAATTCCTGTCATTTTTGGCATTGTCATGTCTGTCATGAGTAAATGATATGAATCTGGAGCATCCTGAAACAAATCCCATGCTTCCTGACTATCACTGGTTGATACAACAGTATAACCCAGATAACATAGAAATTCTGTAATTAATGACGCAATTGATTTTTCATCATCAACCAGTAGAATTTTTTGATTACCTTTTATATAATTTACAGGAACTGAGCATTTATCAAGCTCATGAAATTCAAGTTTTGGCAAATATACTGAAAATTCAGGACCCTTATCCAATTCACTTTTAACTCGAATAGTTCCCTTGTGAGTATTGACGATTCCAAGAACTACTGAAAGACCCAATCCTGTACCTTCTCCTGATTTTTTCGTTGTAAAATATGGTTCAAATATTTTATCCAGATTATCAGGGTTAATACCCACACCATTATCTTTAATACTGATCTTATAATAATGTCCAGGACTCAATGTAGTTAAACTATCATCTTCTTTAATTTTTGTTTTAATAATATCAATTATCAGTTTCCCTTTTTTAGATTTCATAGACTGATAAGCGTTGGTGCATAGATTCATGAACACCTGATGGATTTGAGTATGATCTCCCAGAATTACTGCATGATCACTGTTATTGTTAAAAACTAAATCAATTGATGAGGGAAGTGTTGGTCTTAAAAAATTGTTTACTTCTTCAATCACAGCAACTAAATCAACCGGTTTAAAACTGGTTTCTGTTTTACGGCTAAATGTAAGGATTTGTCTGATCAATTCTTTTGCTCTTAAGCTGGCTTTTAAAACTTCATCCATATATTTCTTTTTTGAAAAATCATCTCCTTCAATGTTCGAAGCCATCTCAGCGTATCCGATAATCGCTGCCAGAATATTGTTAAAATCATGGGCGATACCACTGGCAAGTGTACCTAAAGACTCAATTTTCTGTGCCTGTCTTAACTGTGATTGTAACAAACTCTTTTCCTGCTCAATGGCATTAATTTCAGTTACATCTTTTGCAAAACATATCAGTCCAGGCACATTTCCTTTACTGTCAGCAATGGGCACTCTATCTACCGAAAAATAGTAGGTATCATCGTTTATCTGAACACATTCTATCATCTGGTATAATGCTTTTTTTTGTTGCAATACCTGTCGGTCGTGTGTTTCACTGAATAGTTTCAGATGGTCCGGTAAATCAGTATTCTTCTTGTTTATAATGTCACTGGGTGATATTTTAAAAAAACTGAGAAACTTATGGTTGACCTGATTATAAACTAATTCTGCAGACTTAAAAAAAATGAGTGCCGGTGCATAGTCCAGCATCATCTGAAGTTCATCATTTTTTTGTTTAATTAACTCCTGAGAATGATACAACTGCTCATTTTTCTTTATTACTTTTTGCTCCAGTTGATTAACGATTTCCAGATATTTCTGGTTTGTTTCATTAAATTCAAGCTGAGTCATTTTTAATTCATTTTGAAGCTGCCTGAGTTTTGTTTTTAATATATCATTTTCCTGTTCGACCAGGCTTAAATCATTAGATTTGTAATTAATCATTCCCGCTCCGTCTCCATTATTTTAATAAACTACTGCTTATTAATGAGATGCTTTAAAACCAACCAAGTTGTTCCATTCGGGTTAAGTCTTCATGAACAGATTCCATTATGCTTTCCAACGCCAATTCTTCCAAATCATATAGTTTCAGAGATGATTTGTAAGTGAACTGGTTGGTATTAGCCAAATCAGAAAATCCATATTCTTTCTGTGTGCATAACTGATCGATCAAATATAATACTGTCGCTTCCTTGCGAATATGGCGAGGGGCAAGCAGGGGCTGATGGTGAAATCTGACGGGAAGATACAGTTTTTCATTAAAATCCCATTCTCTCATTACTTCAGAAGCCAGAAGCGCATGATCAAAACCAAGTGCATTCTGTTCTACCTCATTCAGATTCTTAGTCCCTGATTTGAAGTTCATCAGATTTTTTTTAAAGATTTCAGGTTGAAATTGTTCCAGCATAATAAGTCCGATATTATGAAGTAAAGCTAATGCATAAATATCATTGCCTAACTCTTTAAACTCACGGCGGTATATTAATTTTCCGGCAAGTGCAGAGGCAACACTGAATTTCCATAAATTGCTCCTGCTGAAAAAAATATCCAGTTCATTTCCCATAAAAAGTTCTAATGCCTTCATACTTAGGGCAATATGCTTAACCGTATCAAATCCAATCCAGATAATCGCTTCCTGAATATCAGTAATTCGTCTCGCCATCCCATAATAGGCTGAATTTGCCAGTTTTAGTATTCTCGTAGATAATGGGGGATCTATCTCAACCACATCTTTGAGTTGTTTTGCAGAGGAAGATGGATCATTTATTAATCTGATTAGCTCTAATAAAACAGTTTTTATCGATGCTAACTCAGAATTATGAATGGCTTGCTTCAACTCATTTAAACTCATCTGCTTTTGATTCATGATTTCCCCATTTTATGAACTTCGATAATTATTACTCTTATACAGAAAAACGCTTTTTTAATCAAGGAAAATTTTAACTTTTTTTATTATTCCAGAATCTGCTGATGTAACTCAATAATTTAGAAGTAGTTGAGTAATGATGAAAGTGTTGCCACTCTCCCGGAAATATCCGTTTGTATTGCTTATCCATAAATCTGTGATCGACCAAAACGACAATCCCTTTGTCATTTTCACTACGAATAACTCTGCCACCTGCCTGCATTACTTTATTAAATGCCGGATAACGGTAGGCATAATTATACCCGCTTCTTCCCTGAAGCCGGAAATAACTTTTAATCAGTTCTTTTTGTAGATTCATATAAGACAGACCAACCCCGATGATTATAGTCCCGATCAGTTTATCTCCGCTCAGATCTATCCCTTCTCCAAAAATGCCTCCTGTTACGGCTAAAGCGATTAAAGTGAAGGAATTTTCTTCTTTAAAATGACTAATGAAGTCTGAACGCTCTGATTCGTTCATGGTTCGTTCCTGAGTAATGATTCGAATCTCTTTTTCTTTGATATCCATTCTTCTGATAACCTGGTTCAGGTAGTCAAAAGAAGGGAAATAAACGATGTAGTTGCCTTTTTTCAAAAGGCAGATATCAATAATCAAATCGGCTATTTTTTGATAAGATTCTTCCCTGAACTGATATTCGGTTGAGATAGCGTTATAAATGGCTCCGGCGCAGTTTCTGTGGTCAAATGGGGATTTCAGCATAATATGATTATTTCTCGGATTGTGACCTGAAATCATTTCTTCAAAATAATCCAGAGGTATCAGTGTGGCAGAAAATACAGCGGAAGCAACAGATTTATGAAAACACTCTTTCAAATATTCTGAAGCATTCATACAGAATAATTTTAAAGTAATCTCCTGATTATTTTTTAAAATCAGCGTTTTATAGTTATCTCCGTAGTATTCGTAGATCATCAGATAGAAATATAGTTGAAAATAGTATTTTGTTATAATAAACTTCATCTTGGAAGGCTTTTGAAATGGAATCCAAAATTCCAGCATCTGCATAATGTCTTTAATTCCTTCAATGATCGATGTGGGTAGTTTTTCAAGTAATATTTCTCTTTGTTGATACTGATTGGTAATCTCTAAAAAATGATCCCTGAATGAAGTAATTTTTCTGGCAAGTACAGAGATGTTTCCTTTAACGAACGGAACTGGCAGATTCAGGATCTCAAGAGTCAGGTTGCCTGAATACATCTCTCTTGAACGGTCAGGCAGATTATGTGCTTCATCTACCAGAAAACAGTATTTCTCCGTTACTTCTTCAAAAAACCTTTTAATCATAACCCGCGGATCAAAGACATAGTTATAATCACAAATCACCACATCCGCATAAATTGCCAGCAATAGAGAGAGTTCAAAAGGGCATATTTCATATTTAAGTGAATATTCCTGAATCAGTTCTGAATTCCATTCATCATACATGAATATCTCAGGCAAAGCTGCCCTGGCTTTTTCATAAAACTCAAAGGCATAAATACAATAGTCCGCTTCACACAGAGGGAATTCCTGATAACAAACTTTTTCTTTGGCTGTTAAAATCAGATATTTTAGTTTTGCACCGTTTTTAATGAGCAGACGCATGGAATTCAGGGCAACTGTTCTGCCTACGGTTTTGGCTGTCAGATAAAATATTTTATCGAGTTTCTTTTCAGCAAGAGCTTTAACTGCAGGAAAGAGACTTGCTAAGGTTTTACCGGTTCCGGTTGGTGCTCGTGCAAAAAGGATTTCTTTATTTTCAATTGCTTTGTAAACGGCTACTGCCATTTTTCTCTGTTCCTGCCGAAACTCAAAAGGGAAGTTCAGTGAGTTTAGGCTAAAGTCTCTAAGGGTTTTCCATTCACTGATTTTAAGTGCCCAACTTAGCCATTTATCAATCGTATCCAGAAAGAACGTTTCCAGCCAAACCAGTGAGAAATCAGCAGGAAAATGATACTCTTTTCCTTTTTCATTCACATAATAAGTTAGCTGAACATGTATATGGGACAGATTATTTTGTTTACACCAGATATAGGCATAGATAAGAGCCTGTGCCCAATGCATGGGATTTTTGCCTTCCATAAGTGGCAAGGCATCCTGATATTCAACCAGGCACTGAAAAAAAATAATCTCAAACTCAGGGTCATTTTTTGTAATACTACTGAGTGTTTTGATTTCTTCCAGTGTGATTTTATCGTCTTCAGTCAGTATACCATCAATACGTCCATTGATTTCAATTTCAAGAGGAGGAATGATATGTTGATACTTGATTGTAACTTCTGCCTGATAATTTTTGTCTCTGCTTTTCTGAACAATCTGATGACCGATGATGCCATTCATACGTCTGGTATAACTTTGAAAAGAGACTGCCAGATTTCCTTTTTGATAAACAAATTCAACCAATTGACCAACAGAAACAGAAATCTTGTTTAAATCAGGCATTAAGAGTCAGACTCCTTTTCTGTAATGCAAGCATCTTGTTTGTATTCTTCTGCAAGCAGGATGCTTGCAGTACGGAAGTATCTTGCTTGTAGAAAAATCCCCCATGCAGACGCCCAATTTGGGCGTCTCTAATCATTTTAAGGGGAATATGTACAATAAAAGATTTTTATGGATAAATACGGTAGATCATACGTGGGAACGGGATGGTTTCACGGATATGTTTTGTGCCGGTCATCCAGGTTACCAGACGTTCGAGTCCGATACCAAAACCGCTATGAGGTACAGATCCGTATTTTCTCAGATCGAGATACCATTCATAGGCTTCCATATCCATTTCTTCATGTTCCATTCTGGATTTGAGTAATTCATAATCGTCCTCTCTCTGAGAACCACCAATAATTTCACCAAATCCTTCCGGTGCAATCAAATCAGCACCGAGAACAACTTCTGGATTTTCAGGATCTCTTTTCATATAAAAGGCTTTAATTCCTTTAGGCCATTTTTCCACAAATACAGGTACATCAGATCCTTCTGTCAGCATTGCTTCATCCTGAGCACCCAGATCGTCACCATGGGTGATTTCTGATCCTTTGGTGCGTAGATATTCAACTGCATCGTAATGGGTCATTCGTTTGAACGGCGCATCGGCTTTTTTGAGCTGTTTAATATCTCTTTCCAGTATTTCAAGGTCTTTGGCATTCTTTTCAATGACTGTATTGATAACAAAACGAATCAGTCCTTCTTGAATATCCATGTTTTCAGCATGCTCTACAAATGCAGCTTCTGCATCCATCATCCAGAATTCAGTCAGGTGTTTACGGGTCTTTGATTTTTCTGCTCTGAACACCGGGCCAAAGTCATAAACTCTTCCCAAACTCATGATACCGGTTTCCAGATATAATTGACCAGACTGTGATAAGTAAGCCATTCCTTCATCAAAGTAAGGCACTTCAAATAGAGTTGTGGTTCCTTCGCAGGCATTTGGTGTCAGAATTGGAGAATCAAAGCGGTGAAAGCTGTTTTGATTGAGGTATTCGCAGATTGCAAAATAAACCGTATGCCGAACCCTCATGATGGACCATTGTTTAGCAGAACGAAGCCATAAATGTCTGTTTGCCAACAGGAAATCAGGACCGTGTTCTTTTTTGGCGATTGGATAATCCTGTGCAATCTGTATCGGCTGAACATCTGTTACAGAGAGTTCATATACATTTTCCTGCTTAGGATGTTTT
>JAKQQL010000099.1:0-2382 GCA_029564175.1 Candidatus Cloacimonadota bacterium | reverse complement strand
CGTTTGCTCTTTACCGTTTTCATCTTTTAACGATTCATCCATGATATTATTAGTTGGTTCCACTATTCGGAATTTAGTATTATTTTGGGATTTGCTTCCTGGTATAGTTGACTCTTCCTGTTTCTCACTTTGTAATACATCCAGATCAGGTTCATCCTCCGGCCCGAGGTATTCATCTTTTTCATTAATATTTGTAACAGTATCTGAATATTCTCTTACCTTTTTTTCTTCAACTGTATGTAATGTAGTCTCTTCTTCCATAAAAGTTTTTTTATCATCTTCTGGTAAAATAAATAATTCATCTTCAACAGGCTCAATGGTTTTCAAGTCTCCCCTGCTTAATTCGGTGAACTGATCATCTATAAAATCTAAAGATTCTGATTTATTTTTTTCTTTAAGTACAAGCTCTGTATCCGCTGGGCCTGTGATTGTATCAATAAGTGTCTCTTTGCCTTTTTTATTAATTTCTTGTTTATACTGAAGTGCTTTTTCCAACAATCCCATACTTGTTATACTCCTAATTCGTTTAACACCTTTACATACAAATCAAAGTATTCTGAATTGGCAAAATTTTTTATAACTTCTTCAGGTAATTTATCAAATAATGAATCCAGATATTTGAGTAGTTTACGGATACTTTCACGCTTCTCAACTGGCATAGTATCAACAAATCTATTGACATCATCCTTACTTTCAAGAACTATAACCTGATCGGTAATATTTGTATATTTTTCCTCTTCAACATTAATACCTTCACTTTTTTCAAATGATTCCGAAACATCTTCTAATAATTCATTTACTCCTTTATCAGGAGCCGTGCCCAATAAATTATTAATATCTATTTGCGGTTTTATTTTTTTCAACCGTCCAACTATATCATCAATATTTTCTTCAATAATAACTGCCATTGGCGACTCAATATTTTCTTCTATGCTGCGTTTTTCATTTTCACTGAAACTTTTTGGTTTTGATTCAATATATTTGAATTGTTTTATTAAGGTCTCATCTCGTTGTGGCTGATCTCTTCCTACCGCAACATCCTTAAAGGTTTTTGACGCTTTTATTGTTTCATATTCTTTTTCAAACATGATATCATAAAAAAATGAAAGCTCTTCATTGGACAAACCAAATAGCTCAGAGGTTGATGATCCTTTTTTAACGGTTTTAGTTTCATAATATTCATCAATAACCTTTAAATACTTATCATATTCATCAGTTACAATAGCGTTATCTACAAAAACAATGTCATCATCGCTAAACTTATATTCTTCTTCAAATTCCACCATTTTATCCTGAAATGTTGGAAGGGTTCCCGTTAAAATAGGAGCAATATATTCCTCTTCTTCTTTAAAACCTGCCTCTGTTAATATCTTTGCCTCACCTTCGGTAATTTCTATCATCCCGCTTACCAGATTATCAATTTCGTCTATTGATTTATCTGCAACCGGTAATTCAGTGCCACCTACTCCTGCATCATCAACAATTACTATCCTTTGATTGCCACCAAGCATTTTTTGTATATCATCGGGTATTGTCTCAAATGGCGTGGCAGGCTGCTCTACCGTTACCTCTTTTACACTATCCCCACTACGACTTGCAATTGGTTCAACCTTAAAAGATTCTTCTGCATGTTTTGTTTCTACTGCTCCAGGTTCCATTGTACTGCTTACAGCATCGCTTCCTATTGCATTTTCGTCATCAATAAGTATTTCGGACACATCTTCAATGATAGATTCCACCGTTTTATCATTTTTTGTTGCATTCTTTGGTGAAATCTTTGCTGATTGAAAATTTGCTGTACCATTCGCTTCATGAGCAACTATAATTGTGGGAGCATCTTCTTCTTTTATTACAGTTGTTTCTTTTTTTAAAATTTTTCCAGCTTTTTCAGGTATAATCTCAGAGGTTTCTGACGCATCATGTTCAACCTTTTGTTTTTTCACATCCCCCATTGCGCTTACTTCCAATGTATCGTCTTTGCCTCGTACTTCTTTTCTCACATAATCTTCGCTGTTTATATTGTCATTTTTACTTTTTTCTTTAACTGTTATGTTATTTACAGTATTAGAGGTATCAACCGGGATTAGATCATATTCTTCAAGCTCCTCAATCAGATCATCCTCTGAAAGAATAAGGATTTCTTCACTGGCTATTTGTTCAGCTTCATCCAGATTTATAAAATCAAAATCCTCAATTTTAGATTTTTCAATCTTTGTTCTCACTTCTGGAGGTATTTCTATTGTTATTACATCAGAGCGTAAATTGCTACCTTTTTCACTTTCTTTATCATCGTTCATTGCTGATGACGCATGTTGTTCAACATCTGTCAGTATGTTTTTGTTTTTCTCAATTGTTTTTTGCGATAGTTTTTGGGATTCACTT
>JAKQQL010000091.1:0-9510 GCA_029564175.1 Candidatus Cloacimonadota bacterium | reverse complement strand
TTCATTTTGAATACTGATGCCACTAAAATCAAAAGACAGGACAGAATAACTATTCTTCAATGGGGTAGGATGATTGCCAATATATAAATCTTTAAAAAGAGAGTCAGATACATTGCGTTTATTCTTATCATAATAATGTTCCAGAACAGATATAAAAAGAGATTTCCCAAACCGGCGAGGTCTGAGGCAAAAAATATACTTTTCATGAAAATCTTCCAAGATTTCTATAAACTTGGTTTTATCCACATAGTAATAGTTTTGAATAATTAAATCAGCAAAATTGCTAATGCCATAAGGTATCTTCTTTTTCATCTGCCACCTCTTATCTCTCATTTTGACTAATTTCTTCTAAGCGAGCTTAAAAGTCAAGCAAAAACACATTTATCATGAGAAGAAACAAAAAGCCCTCAGCTTAAAGCCTCTATATGATTCAGATAACACATTACATCAGTTCATTTTTTTCTCAATGTAGCGTATATGATTTCAACCGTTTAGGGCATATCAGTATATATCTGTCTTTTGGAATATCTGAAATTAATCTGACTATCGGATAGTTCATTAGGGAAGTATCGTCATAAAAATTCTATTTTTTGGAATAAAACGTGCTATATATCATAGTATTAACAATCATTTTCGGAGGCGTTTTGAAAAAGAGTTTTATCCTGCTCATGATAATATTTACCTTTTGTACGATATTTGCACAACAAGAACCAGCGTGGTATTATCATCGTTATGATCAAATGAAAGCGATTATGGATTCTTTGGCGACAGTTGCACCCAATTTTGTCAGGGTGGATTCTATTGGTTATTCTCAGGTAAACCATACCCCTCTCTGGGCGATAAAATTAAGTCAGAATGTAGCAGTTGACAGAGATGTCCCCCGCATTTTATTTATTGGCGATATCCATTCAGAAGAGATTATCGGACAGGAAATCATCCTAAGCAATATCAAAGAATTTGTTCAAAGGCGTAACATTTCCCCATACAATTCATGGTTTCAAAATCTTGAAATGTGGTTTATCCCCTGTATGAATCCAGATGGTCTGGAAGTTGTCATGAGTGGGGAAGATCTGACTTACAGGAAAAATAAAAGAGATAATAATTTAAATGGTGTTCTTGATTTTGTTCAGGGACAAGGTAATGATGTTGACGGTGTTGACTTAAACCGCAATTTTGGTTCACACTGGGTACAGGGAGATACACTTTATGCACCCAGCGGATATGAAATCTATGATTATTATCGTGGCCCAGCCCCTTTTTCAGAAAGCGAGACAATTGCCATTAAAAATCTGATGGAAAAATACCAGTTTGTATATTCAGTCGTTTGGCATTCCAGTCGCACCGGTAATTTATCAGAAAAAGTCTATCCTCCATTTAATTTTAAAAATGTGCGTCCTGCCCCAGACCTTGATATTAACAACTCTATCGGGCAGAACTTTGCAAATAAAATATTAAAACAATCCGGTTCCGGTTATTATGAAAATGCACCGTCTCTGGGACGTGCCAGCACATCCAATATATGGGCATATCTGGCATTAGGAACGATTCAGCTGGTTGTTGAATGTGGTACTGCTGACATTCAGCCCAACCAACAGATTTTAAACGGTACCATACAGCGTTGTACAGAAGCTGTCAAATGGTTGTTAAATAGAGCAATGCCATATAACGAAACAGCCATGGAATTGTCCTGTCTGACTGGTAAAATCACTAATGCATCAACCGGCAATCCAGTCAGAGCAGAAGTCATAGTACATGGACGCGATTCCAAACAGTTAATGCCTCGTATGTCAAATGCAGAATATGGCCGTTACTGGCGACCACTTCTTTCAGGAAACTACACAATAACCGTCCAGGCAAAGGGTTATGAAAGTAAAACCATCAGTAATATTACGGTTAACTCAGGTGGTTGGAAAACGGTTAATGTTCAATTAGATCCATTACCAATGTACCGTGTTCGTGGCATGATCAAAAATAATGGACAGCCAATCAATGCCAAATTGATTATTTCTGATGTCGTTGCTGATACAATCCTCTGTGAAGGGGGAGTATTTGACACTTATGTCAGCCAGGGAGAGCATACGTTTACTGTTTTCACAGCGAATAATCTCACCACTCAGGAGACTGTGGATATTCAGGGCATGGACTATCTTGTGTTTAACTTCAATAATCAGGAAGTTCTTTTCACTGAAGATTTTAGTAACGGACTCGTTAACTGGCAAGTTGAAGGACCATGGACAGTCATCACTCAAAACGAAAAAATGTTTGCAACTGACAGTTGGGGAGGTAAAGGCTTTTATCTGGCAAACTGCGATGTCTGGTTAAAGAGCAGTCAAGCTTTAACAATTCCTGCTGACCCAGCTAAAGATGTAAATATGATGATTGAACAAAGAATCTATACAGAATGGGATCATGACTTTGTAACGATTGATATCTCAACCGATCAGCAAAACTGGTCAACGCTCTATTCCAAAGCCGGACAATATGACAATTGGTTTAATACTCATATCAGTCTCAATGATTATCGTGGTCAATCCGTTTATTTCCGTTTTAGACTAAAAGATGGTCTTGAAAATGATACCAATCTTCCAGAATTAACAGATCCGGGCTGGGACATCAGTCGTATCTGTATTGCTTCATTCACCCCTGATTTTCTGGATTCAGACAGCCAAAACGAATTAAAACCGCTCATTGCGCTCAAAGGAAATTATCCTAACCCTTTCAATCCAGAAACCAGAATTACGTTTAATATCAGCGACGTAAAAGTTAATCAAGCCACTATTGACATTTTCAATATCAAAGGGCAAAAAGTTCAGACTTTAAATATCGGACCTGAAGAATTGAGAAAGCAATTTATCGTCTGGAAAAACGAAAATATAAGCTCTGGTATCTATTTCTATCGTCTAAGTGTCAACGGACAATCTTTCGGAAGCAAAAAAGCATTGCTTTTAAAATAAAATCCTCTCTCTCATCCTAAATCCCATCAGGGTGGCTACGGCCACCCTTATTTTTATGAAAAAAATATCTTTTGAAGAAAGGATTTCATTTTGACTTTCTTATAGGAAAGGAAAAGGAAAGGATAAGGAAAGCCCTCATTTTAGAAATTGTTTGACAATATTAAGTATTCTCAAAAAAATGCCTTAAAACTAGAGATTTGAAAATGGGAAAAAAATGATGAATGATATGATTGAGTTATCAGATTCAGAAATGATTGAAAAATATAAGAAACTGGTTACAAAAATCGCTTACCAATATGCAAACACAGGGATCCCTGTTGAAGATTTGATTCAAGAAGGGATGATTGGCCTTTTAGAAGCAAAAAAACGCTTTGATCCCGATAAAGGTGCCAGTTTTTCAACATATTCAGTCTTCTGGATAAAAAACCGAATATTAACACTCATTAATGACGAACTCAAACTGGGCAGAAATGTAGAATATAGTGATGATATGAATCAAGATCTGAGTAATCCGGTCGAAAAGGAATATCTACACAGCCAGCAAAAACAAAATCTGGATTTACCTGAGGATATGCCTGAACTGGAGAAAAAGGTGATCTATCTGTCATTTGTTGAAAAAAAATCACTGACTGATATCGCACTATTACTCAATCTTTCCAGAGAGAAGGTCAGACAGTTAAAAAGTAAAGGCATGAGACGCTATAAAAAAGACATTCTGAACGAGGAGAATGATTAGAATCCTGCCTCTAGTGATGTGCCTCATTTTAAAGAATTTATCAGCAAATCAAGATACTACTTGACATTTTTGCTTTTTAAGGAATTTTAGAACATATCTTATAAATGTTCTAAAGGAGCGAAAATGGATAATAAAGAAAAAATCATTATGAAGAGTATCTCTTGCTTTAGAAATAATGGTTTTAACAATACGACTGTTGAAGAAATCGCAAGGATGTCAGGGTTAAAAAAATCTTCGATTTATCATTATTTCAAATCAAAAGCAGAACTGTTTCAATCAGCTATACATAAGGAATTTGAACTATTTATAGAAAAGCAAAAAGAAATCATTCAGGAAGATTTGCCACTGGAAGAAAAACTAAAAAAATATTTGAATTTTCGTATTATTGAAACCTTTAAATTCTATAAAGAATATCAGTTGCTCAACAGAGACCATAGTCTGCCTTATCATGATATAATGCATCAGGAAACTGATGATTTAGTCCAAAAGGAAAATGAAATTCTACAGGAGATATTCTGGAATTACATTAAAAATGAAAAAAACATAATACTGTTATGCCATCTTCTATCCTCAATTTCACAAAGTCTGGTTCATAAACATGTCTTTATTAAAAAAAACACAGACCATCTTGAAGAAAAGATAAATGCCTTACTTCAACTATTATTTGATGGATTTTACGATAATCTGAACAATACAGAATTTATAAGCCCAAACTGGGATGCCTTAAATACCTTGTTTCAATAGATTGGCATATTTTTACATAATTTTTATTGACTTTATTTAAAAAATACCTTAGGATAATTCCAGAGGTAGAAGATGGAAGATATGGCATTATTATTGGAGAATTGTACTGATAAATATGAACGCTTTAAAATACTCTGTACACTGACAAAGAAAAAACTCTATTCTCATGAACTAAAAGAAGCAAAACTTTATGCAGAATCTGCCAGAGCGCTCTGTAGTCAATTGAATGATGAAAAATATGAAGCCCTTTTAGATTCATTATTAGGTTCAATAGAACATTGGGTAATGAACTATGATAAGTCTCTGGAACTTTTTTACAAAGCCTATCCTGTGTTTAAAAAGCATCAGATGAATCGTGAAATGACCGAATGTTTAAACAATATTAGTGCCATTTATGGTAAAATGAATGATCTAGATAATGCGTATAAGACCTTGATGCTAGCTCTAGAGCTGAATCCACAGTCTCCCTCTGTGTTATCCAATATCGGTCTTATTCATTTTAAAAACAAAGAACACGCAAAAGCCTTAGATTACTATCTTCAAGCCTATCCGTTTTTTCCAAAGGAACCGAATGTCTCAGCCTATATCTATTTTTTAACCAATCTGGCAGAATGCTATCTGTATAATCAAAAAATTGATGAAAGTCTGGATACACTTAAAGAAGCTGAAAAAGTGTCTTTAGAAAACAATAATATTGAGCAATATACAATACAAATGCATTTCGGTGTTCATTACGAACATCTGGAAAGATTTAAAGAAGCAGAACCCTATTTCTTAAAAGCAAAAGAAATTGCGGAACAAAAACAAATCCCAGAATATGTTATGGAAATGGAATATGTTCTGTCAGATCTCTATTTTAAATTGGGAGAATATAAAAAAGCTTATGAATATCTCCATCGTTTTCAGGAAATTTATAGAGAAGTCTTCAATAATCGTTTTAGTAATGAGATTGCAAAACTGAGGACTCAGTTCGATCTTGAAAAACAAGAAATAGAAAACCATAAATTACTCGAACAGACTGCTAAATTATCTTCGATCGGCGTAATGGCAGCGGGTATTACTCATGAGATCAATCAACCCTTATGTGCGATCAAAGTGAACGCAGACAGTGTATTGTACTGGCTAAAGAAAAAGCTAATCGAGTTACCTGAGCATTTTTGCGATAACATTACTCAGATATCTTATGCTGCCGACCGAATCGATCAGATTATTCAGCATATCCGTTCTTTCTGGACAATTTCTGAAGAAAGAAAAGTACAGGAAATTTCATTAAATGATACAATAAAACAAGCTTTACAATTGATTGAAAAACAGATATACTCTCATGGTATATTTCTTGAGCTGGACTTATGCGAGGCAGAAACGTTCATTCAAGCGGAACAAATTCCCATTGAAGAGGTGCTTATCAATCTGGTAGTGAATGCAATTCATTCCTTAGATGAATCTGAGGTAGAGAATAAGAATATTAAAATTAAAACACAGAAAACTAACCAGGATATTATATTAACGATAGCTGACAATGGTAAAGGAATCAGCCCTGAAATCGGTAACAAGATTTTTGACCCCTTTTATACTAAAAAGACTTCTTCAAAAGGAATGGGCTTAGGTCTGGCAATCGTAAAACTCTACACTGAACAATACAATGCAAGTGTCCAATATGCCAACAATAGTGATTCTGGGGTAACCTTTACAATCACCTTTAATGGATGTGCTAAATGAATTTGTTAATCATTGATGATGATAAAAGTGTTTCTTCTTCTCTGACTAATTCTATTAAAATTGAATTTAAAATTGAGATATTCAACGCTGGCAATGGGCAGGATGCACTGGATATTATCAAAAACAATGAAATTGATATTGTGTTATCTGACATAAAAATGCCTGGTATCAATGGAATTGAACTGATATCTAAAATCAAACAAGAAAAGCCTGGAAAAATTACCGATGTGATTTTAATGACAGGCTATCCGGATATGAACTCTGTGTTAAATGCTTTAAGAAATGGGGCTTATGACTATATAAAAAAACCAATTAATATAGAAGAATTGGTTCTGATTCTTCAGAGAGCAATTGATCATCAGACTTTAATTAAAGAAAATACTCAGTTCAAAGATAATTTTGATCATCTGGTTAAACAAGAAGAAGAAACGATCAGATCCCGTTGGGAAAGCATTCAGACGACACAAAACGAGTTTTACAAAATGTTCAATATTGGCTTGTTTTCTAAAGAAATGACGGACATTGTTAACTTTGCCCTTAAATGTCATCAAAACCGTGAGATCCCCGTATTGATCGAAGGCGAAACAGGCTCTGGGAAAGAAGTGATTGCTAAAATCGTGCATTACGGCAAGACAAATCCCTTGAGTCCATTTGTTGCGATTAATTGTTCAGCTGTACCTGAAAATTTGTTTGAAAGTGAACTCTTTGGTTATGAGAGAGGGGCTTTTACAGGTGCAGATATCAAAGGGAAAGCCGGAATGATGGAACTGGCTAAGGGTGGCACTCTTTTTCTGGATGAAATAGGAGATTTACCCGCCTCTATGCAGGCGAAATTGCTCAGAGCATTACAGGAAAAGGAGATTTACCGGATTGGCGGTAACAAAAAGATAAAACTGGATTTTCGCTTAATCTGTGCGACCAACAAATCATTGAATGAGATGGTGAATGATAATCAATTCCGATCTGACCTGTATTACAGAATTAACACGGCTTATATAAAAATACCACCCTTGTCAGACAGAAAAAACGAGATTGTTCCGCTTGCTTATCTATTTTTAAAAGAATTTTCGGATAGTAATGCCTGTAAAGCCAAAGGTTTATCCTATGAAACCGAGCAACTGCTTGTTAAACATCACTGGACAGGCAATGTCAGACAACTCAAAAATGCCATATTCAGAGCAGCTTTTATTGCAGAAAAAGAAGAGTTAACGCCTGATTGTTTTCATTTTTTAGGGTTTAATCATCAAGACTGCCTTGATATGAGAAACACTCTGACGATTAATTTTGATCAGGAGCAACTCGATATTTATGAAGTAGAGGTGCTAATCGCTAAACAGGCTTTAAATAAATTTAAGCATAATAAAGTGCATACCGCAAGATTTCTCAATATCTCAGTGAATAAGCTCAGACGAATTTTGGGGGAAATGTAGAATTTAATGCTGAGGATATAAATGAAAGATAAACAAAATGCCGTAATAAATGAGAAATTAAGTATGATGCTCAATGAATTTCTCAAGCAAATTGATACAGAGTATCGTGAAATGTTCCGTGAATTAGCTGAGTTTGCGATTAAACTGGGGTATAAACCCCAAAAAACAAAGACTAAGTTGCCAGGAGTCATCTTTTTTAACCGGATGACCATGCAGAGCATCCTAAGACTTGAAAGCAATGCAGACTCAGATATCAATAATGGACCAGGGATTCGTCTGAAGTTTTATGCCACAGAGACCTATTCTCAAATGTTCAGAAATAGTATCAAAAAAGTCATTGAAGAATTTAACGGCAGATATACCGGTTGTTATGGATGTGGCAAATGTAAATCAGGCATTCAAGGCTATTCTTATGTCTATGATGATGGAAAAACTGTATTTCGATGCGGAACAGAGTTGATAAGTCTCCAAGGCTTTGAAAAAAAGCATATTGAAGAAATAAAAACACTGCTTTTTACTCAGGCAGAGTATTTTATCAAGTAATAAAAACTGTCTTCTGACTAATATATAAACTGTTTGTAGGCATTTGCGAAACGGAGATTGCATTTTCATCCTGTGGAGGGGTGGATTGCGGGCAAATTCTAAATTTTGAATGTTGACAAGCTATTTTAAGACGGGACATGTTAACCACAGAGATTTCAGAGAACACAGAGGGAACTCAAAGAGATACTGCTTCGCAGAAAGAATAAAGAAAAAAAAGTAAAATGATGAAATTCAGTGATGAGAGCTTTGAATTAGTCGTTAATGCCTTGTTTAAAACTAAATACAGATGAAGTTAAAGTCTATTATAAAAAAGCCTTCGTTATTATGCCTTTTTTGGTACTGGCTCAAAACTTAAAATCCTTATAATCAGCGTAATCCACATCTAAAAATCTTTTCCTTTCTAATTCAAAACTCTCATCTCGCAAAGAACACAAAGACCGCAAAGAAAAAGCAGTACAAAAACAAGAGTTCTTTAAAAAAACCGAACACCAGGATAAAGATCAATGTCATTATGTTATGAGAAACCATCTTTTGACCATTTCAAAGCTCCTGGTTTGTTTTTTTTCTCTTGACATTTTTTTCAAATATTATAATTTCGAAACAGATATAAGTGTTTGCGATATAAAAAAAGATAAAGAAGCGTTGTTGAAGAGAATTAAACCTTTCTTTAGAAGTAATGTATCTTTCAGCAAGGATGCAATTTATAGCAGTATATAATCCCTGACAAGGAGATTAGATGAGCCGGATAAACCGAAAATGAGAATGATGGAAAACAGTACCGTAAGCTACCAGCTTGCGAAAATTTTCTGTTCCTTGAGAGCTTGTTCAATCATGAGAGATCCGAAGGAACGAAAGAATCATAGCCCAGGGCAAAGAGCCTGTGCAAAACAAACATTCCGTAGGAATGACCGATTGGTAGCAAGATGCGGAAGTGTCTGGTATATAGCGTTTTTCAAAACAAGCGCCGTAAGTGCGACAGAGTGAAATCTCCATTTTTGCACAGCATCCTAAGTTGTAGAACGAGCATTCTGCTTGTTTACAGACAGAATCTTTCTTTGAACGGGAAACATCCTGCTTGTAAAAATAAAAACAACAAGCAAGCTTATCCCTTTTTTGTTCAAAAAACTGTAAGTATATATATATATAGTTAGCATACTTAGATATATATTTGAATATAAAAAGTCATATCATCTGCCAGGAGATAAAAATAAATTCATTGTCTCACGGGCTTTATTCAGATATTGAGGAAAGCCCGTTAGAAAGAAAATAAAAATTTAAGGAGAAAAAATGAAACATCTAATCATATTATTATTCATAAGCATGCTCTCTGTTTGTTTATTTGCAGAAGAAGTGTTACAGGCTCAGTATATAAATAATTTTGATC
>JAKQQL010000088.1:0-3330 GCA_029564175.1 Candidatus Cloacimonadota bacterium | reverse complement strand
ATTTACAGTTATACTATCTAAATACGGAATTAAACCAATCGGTCATTCCGTAATCAATAGTCATATATCAAGACCAAAAACATTAAATGAATCAGTATCAAAAAAACTAAAAGATCCGAATGCTCCTTACAGACTATTCGATTATCCATCTGATAACAAAATTGCTGACGGCAGAATAACTTCCATAAACAAATTAAAACCACAGCTTGTAATATCTCTTCATTGCGACTACTCTCCCCCGCCAAGACATCAGGGCTTTACCGCAATAATAGTTCCTCCTTTCAGATATTTTCAAAAAGGAATTGAATACTATAAAAATAAGGATTCTGGTGATTTTTATCGAACAATGCCTGATGCGGCTGACTACTGGCTTATTAAAAATGATAATACAAATTCATTTGAATCTTTTGTGAATGACGTCGCTCTTTATTTTACATCATATCAGCTCAATCTACCGGCTTTTGAATATAATCCTTCAGATTTCAAAGGATTCAAGCAGAATATGGTAAAATGGAGTTATTCAGATTTTTCTTCATGGAAAAAGGAAGCAATTGCCGGCAAAGGATCGTACAGCAATAAACTTGAAAAGTTTAGACCTGACAGCAGATTTTGGAAAAGAGAGATGTCTGCATATGAGAACTTTAAAAGAGACGGAGGCGAAGAAGGGTTTGGAGGCGATAATCATTTTGCCACAATGGAAATTATAAGATTTATGCTGGCTGCTCTTGAATTACGCGGAATGAAAAACTACGTTTATGCAAAAGATCCATATTATTCATGCTGGTTAAATCCTATACTTCTCAACGCAATCAATGCTTATATTGAAATCGGTTATCTTACCAGTTACAAATTCAGAAAAATTCTAACTGAAGAAACAGATGCTTTGGCTGAAGCCATCGCAGTCGCTTCTTATTCTCTTTTAGCAGAAACTAGAGTCATAAACAACCTTGATTTTGACAACAAACCAAGATACAAAAAAATTAATTTACAGAAGTATGATATTAAAAATAAATCTTACTTTGATCTTGTGAGCAAATGATGAAATATCTAAAAAGCTTTCTTTTATTATTTCTTTTAACGTCATCATCGATATTTTCAAATGATATTTCTTCTGCAGCAAAAAAGGCAAAAGAATCCGTGATTCTGATTACTGTATTTTCTTCAAAAATAATTAATGGAAAAACCGTTTATTATAAAACAGGTTATGGTTCAGGAACTGTTATTTCATCAAAAGGTCATGTAATAACAAATTATCATGTAGTAAAAAAAGGAGATTATTACATCGCGACTCTTTCTGACGGTACTGAGACAGAGTTTGAAAAATTCACATCAGGCAATTATTTCAGATTCGATTATGAGACCGATCTGGCTTTAATGAAATTAAAACACGGCAACTACATTCCCGTAGAATTGGCTGATTCTTCCAATTCATCAGAGGGAGAAACAGTTATCGCAGTAGGCAATCCTTACGGACTCAGACACTCAATAACAAGCGGAATAATTTCATCAATGGGCAGATGTGATATAGGATTTTCTGCTGTTGAAGATTTTATTCAAACTGACGTACCGATTAATCCAGGCAACTCAGGCGGACCATTGATAAACCTTAATGGACAAATGATTGGAATTAACAGCGCAATACGGACTTCAACCGGCTCTTTTCAAGGCATTAGTTTTGCCATACCGTCATATATAGTTAAAAAAGTCGCCGAGGATCTTCTTCTTTACGAAAGAGTGAGAAGAGGATGGATAGGAATACTTGTAAAAGAAGAAATTGAATCGGATAAACGCAATGTTAAAATAATTTCAGTAACATCCGGATCTCCGGCAGATATTGCCGGCTTGAGAAAGGGAGACTTAATAAAAGAAGCTGATGGAATTCTAATAAATTCAAAAGGATCACTTATACGATTAATAAAGAATAAGAACATTGATACGGAATTATTTCTCACAGTTTCCAGAAATGGAATTCTTTTGGATAAAAAAATATTCTTTTCTGAAAACATTACTGATAAAAACATGCATAATGATAAAATCAGAAAAAAATACGGTTTTTCTGTTTCAAAGGATTCGGATGGTGTTCCTGTAGTATCAGATGTCAGCTCTTTTTCTAAAATTGAATCGCTTGAAATCGGAGATTCAATAATTGCAGTAAACGGCAAAAAAACCCCTGATATGACAACTTTTTTGAAACGAATGAAGTTAAACTCTTACAAAATAGAAAGCGTTATCATTAAACGGGGAACAGAACATTATCTTTTGAAACCGGAAGAATAAAATGAAAATATTACTAATTGCAGCTTTTCTATCACTTGCATCAACAAATCTTATTTCAGAAGATATTTTTGTTTTTAATTCAATAATTGTATCTAAAATTTCAAAAATGAATCCTATCGAGAAGGATAAATACATTCTTTCTATTCAAAAAAGTATTATATCGGCGAAAGTTGTAATAGAATCAGTAGAACAGAATACGGAATACAAAAGAGCATACAGAATTACTTCTGTCTTATCTGAATCAAATCAGATATCATTTGTCTTTCACATTTATTCTGAAAAAAAAGATTACATTGATCTTATGAAAAAAGGAGACATTTTTGAATTCAAGGGTCAAATGGTTTTATGCACGCCTCTGAATATAAGGCGGGATAAATACATCATTGATGTAATTCTACAAGACGGAGCTATTGTTCTTGAGTAAATGTGATTGTATAAGACTTAAATTTATAAATCCGTTCAGCTTTGGTTTTTTTAATAAGATTCGCAACTTGATCCCGCATCTTCAGTTCAGCCGGAACTAAAATAAAAACTGAAGTTCCGGATTCAGCCATTATACCAAATTCTTCAGTATCTATTGAATAAATATCATCAACAATTTCAGGTTCTGACGCAAAAGTCAGAACGATCCGCACATTTTCAATTCCTTCAGGCGATAAAGGTTTATATCTAGGATCTGACCGCAAAGCTCCGCGAAGATATTTTTCTATAAGATATTTGGAGTCATTTGAATCATGATAAAAAGATCCGTAACAGCCTCTTACTTTACTATTAAGTATTAAAGTCACAAACAGACCTGATTTTACCTGCGGAAAAATAATATCAGTTTTTTGAACAGATTTACCGTCCAATATATTTCTTGAAGATGAAAAAAGCCAATTTGAAACTTGCTTTTTCTGGTCTGATTCCATATTCTCCCAGGACAGAATTATATTATTAGAAAGAAATAAAAACAAATAAACACAAATTATTTTCATCAATTAGCATTTCTCACCGGAGGATAAAAATCCTTGTACAACAAAAATGATTCTTTCAGCTTTCCTTTGATTATTT
>JAKQQL010000055.1:0-5768 GCA_029564175.1 Candidatus Cloacimonadota bacterium | reverse complement strand
AGAAGCTGGTATCCCTTTGCTTGAACCATTTGGTGGTCATGCAATATATGTAGATGCAAAATCCTTCTTATCTCATATTCCTCAATTACAGTATCCTGCTCAAGTCTTGGGTGTAGAACTTTATATTGAAGCTGGTGTTCGTGGCGTAGAAATAGGAACTGTCTTGGCTGACAGAGATCCTGTTACCCGTGAAGAAAGACCACCTAAAATGGAATTGCTCAGATTGGCAATCCCACGTCGTGTCTATACCAATAATCACATGGATATGATCGTTTGGGGTCTTAAAAAGGTATGGGAAAGAAAAGATTCTCTGAAAGGCCTAAAAATAAAATATGAAGCCCCTATCATGAGACATTTTACTTCCACTTTTGAAAAAGTATAAATCTCTAATCTAATATGAAAAAGAGCAGTTAATCTGCTCTTTTTTCTTTAGTTTTTATTTACAATGTCGATTTTATAATTGAATGGCAGATTGAAACTTAAAATGAGACTGTAATTCATACAATGACCTAAAAAAGGTTACAATAAGGAAGAAGGTATTTATGGCAGTAAATCCAAATGATAATCGGTTTTTCATCACTCTGTGTAATTATTTAAAAAAGAACAGTATTGAGTTTGAAGTGATTGAAACTTCTGATGTCGAATTTGAAGGAGAATATTATTCCTGTCGTACCGAACAACTGGGAGTTGTTGAACATACAAAAGAAAACCTGATGACTGCCTTTGATCAGATTATTCAAATGTTTAGTGTCCCTTTTTACAAACTGTTTCTTTACAAATTCTTCTTTGATGTGATTGACTCAGAAACAAATCTCGGGCAATATTCTTTAACATATATTCTTATTCAGGAAAAAGTACAGACTGAAGAATTAACAGAAACCCTTAGTGAAGAGGAACAGGCATTTATGGGAGATATGATTGAACCTGTTCAAGATGAAGATGAACCTATAGATACTAATATCGAAAACGATCTTACAGAAGAAAATCTCCAGGATGTAAGCGAAGAAAGTAACAACTATGAAGCATATATCGAACCAGAACCTGAACCTGAAATTTCTAAACCGCATTTACAGGATGAAAGAGAAACAAGAAATCAACCGGATCATTCAGTAAAGACAAATGAAAATAGCTCAGAAAAACGAAATATGCAGATCCATTCAACCGTTTCAAGTGATCAATTAGATCAAAACTTCTTTTTTTCACTACAAATGGATATTGATTATTTGATCAAACTGCTTGACAAAAAAATTAATCCTGAAGTGTCAGAAGTCCTATCCAAAGCCATTTTGATCGTTATTAAAAATCGATTAAACATTGATTAAAAAAAATATTTTTAAAAAAACAAAAAAAAAGCTTGCCAAGAATATGGCAAATAATAAACTAAGGCAATAGATAGCAGGTGAGTGAGTAGGCAAACCCCTTCGTACCTCTGATATCGGATAACTTATAGGAGAAAATGTATGAACATTTTTGTTGGAAATGTATCACGTAACGTGAACAACGACGAGCTTAAAGAAGCTTTTGAAGCTTATGGTGCTGTGAGCTCAGCAGCAATTATTATGGATAAACTTACAGGAATGTCAAGAGGGTTTGGTTTTGTTGAAATGCCAGATAATGATGAAGCGAAAAATGCTATCGAAAACTTAAACGGAAAAGATTTAAAAGGTCGCGCATTAAACGTTAATGAAGCTCGTCCAAGAGAAGATCGTCCAAGAGAAGATCGTCCAAGAAGAAACTTCGGAAGCAGCGACAGAGGTCGTAGCAATAACTATTCTAAAAGATATTAATCCAATAAATTGATCGTTTAGAAATAAAGGCACTTAGTAATAAGTGCCTTTTTCAATGTGTATAAAAACTAACTGAAGGATACCTAGACTCCTAAACAACAGATAATTATTGTGAGATAAAAGGCATTATGGACAGCGATAGAGTTTGTGGAATATTTTCCTATAAGACCCCTTGCTTTTAAAATTTTATAATCATTTCACCCATTCAGTGTTTGTAGCTACTCAGGTACTGGTTATAATTTTAAAAAACGGTAATAAATGCTGTGCAATAAATGATAAATTTAAAGCAACTGTAGGGATTTGCGAAGCGAAGTGCCGTAAATCCGCAATCGTACTGTAAGCTTCCAGCTTGCAGAAAAGGCTACAAGCAAGATGCTTGTAGTACGGTTTTTTTCAGATGTGTGGCCGAATTTTATTACCACAAAAGGCACTAAGGCACTAAATACACTAAAATAGTATTTGAGTACTGCCATCCTGTTAGGAAATTTAAATTCATTCATAATTCATAACACATAATTTATAATTAAACATCCCGCCCTACAGACCGTTTTGACATTTTGCAGATGCACATTTATTGTGTAAACAAGTACCTGATTAGATACCAGTGTTTTAACAGATTACAAACCATATTTTTCTATTTTTAATATAGGCAACAAAAAAGCCCTCAGTGAACTGAGGGCTTTTAGGAATCATGGCAATATGATTATTCTACTGAAATTGTAATATATTTAAATTCCCCGTTTTTACTTTGAACATAAAGGAGAATAATAGTACTTTTATCTTTTTGTGCTTTTTCAAGCATTTCCTGATAATCTTTTACCGTATTAATTTTGGTACGGTTCATTTCCATAATGACATCACCAGGGCGAAGTCCGGCATTTGCAGCCAGAGAATTGTTCATGACCTGAATAATTAGCACACCATGTTCAGCCTGAATATTCATTCTTTGAGCAATTTCGCTATTCAATTCATCGACTTTAATGCCAAGGTCGATTGTTTTAATTTCTTTTTTCTCTGGTTGGCTTTCTTTATCTGCTTCTCTTGATTTTAGTTTTACGTTGATTGTTTTTTTGTCATCGCCACGAATAATCTCAACAGGTATTTTTTGATCAATAGGGCTATTCGCAACAATGATTCTGAATTTGCCAACATTAGGAACAGATTGATTATTGAACTTAACAATCACATCACCATTTTTTAACTCAGCCAGATCAGCCGGTGAATTCTTTTCGACACGGGCAATCAGAACACCTTCAATTTTGTTAAGGTTGAGAGATTTACTGATTTCAGCTGTAATATCCTGAGGTGTAATACCAAGGAAAGCTCTTTCTACTTTTCCTTTTTCAATCAAATCATTTGCTACTTTTCTGGCAAGATTGATCGGGATTGCAAAGCCAATACCAATGTTGCCACCAGAATTGCTAGTAATAGCGGCATTTACACCAATGACTTCACCATCAATATTCAGTAAAGGACCTCCTGAATTTCCAGGGTTGATCGCTGCATCTGTCTGAATATAATCCTGGAATACCGGAGAATCATTGCCAAATGTCAGACCGCTTCTGCCGATAGCTGAAACAACACCGGTTGTAACGGTTCTGTCAAGTCCAAGTTGGCCAAACGGATTACCAATTGCAATCACCCATTCTGCTATTTCCAGTTTATCTGAATCTCCTAATGGAGCAACAACAATTGGGATTTTCTTATCGACTTTCGCTTTGATTACAGCTAAATCTGTTTCCGGGTCAAATCCTACTACTTCTGCATTAAGTTTTTCCTGATCAGCCAGAGTAATGGTAATTTTTGCATCTTTCCCCTTATTGACCACATGATTATTGGTCAACATGAAGATTTCAACCATATTTTTATCTTCTTTAATGATTTCTTTTTTAAAAATAAAACCACTGCCCATGGATACAAATTTTCGGCTTTCGGCTTGTGGAGGGAAAAAATATTTAAAGAAATCATCATTAAATGGCAGACGATTATCCAAAGTGAGTTTTTCTTCGCCTTCCACTTTGATATTAACAACAGATTCCCTTACTTCTTTAACAATGTTAACAAATGGGCTTTTTGGATTTGAACCACCTTTCTGAGCCATCAGATTCATACTCAGAACAGCTAATAAGACAACGAAGATAATGGACTTATTCCATTTCATTTTGAAATTACCTCCTTGAACGATTTCAGTTTAACTGGTTTTTCACACTATTTCAGCTCCTAGCTTAAGAGCTGATTTTAACTTTAAAACTGTAATCAGGGAAAATGTTACATAAATCTTATTCATCTAATTCAAAATCAGAATCAGAAGGCAGAACAATAATGTCTTTAAGGATTTCACTGGCTCTTTCTGCATCTTCTGGAGCGACTTGAATCAACTCAGGACCAAAAATGGGATTATACCCGGTACTAAAACGACCGACACCCATCAGTTCTTGCAGGATTTCATTTTTGACGAAGTATTTAATGCCTTCATCTTCCAACAGAGATTTTGCAATCGCCATTGCACCGGCATCTGCAGGTCCATATACTGAGACCAGTTCCTGATATTCGTAAACATCTTCTCCTGTTTCTTCAAGAGATTCAACCAGATCCACTTGACAGTGTTGGCATGTTTTTATGCCTTCAACGTATTCAGATTTGCATTTTGGACAGAACATATACACCTCCTTCTTAATAAGAAAATAAGAGAATTTTCTAAAAAAACAAAAATTATTATTGACAAACTGCTGTTATTCACTATATTCATTTATATTAGAAATATGGAGGGTGAAATGAAGAAGAAAACATGGTTTGTGTTGAGTGTGTTAGGTGTATTGTTGTTTACAACCTTAAATGCTGTTGTTTTGGATAATTTTGTCATAATGACAGAGCAGTATCCACCGTACAATTTTGAACAGAATGGTTTACTAAAAGGTATTGCTACAGATATCATGGTTGAGATGTTTAAAAGAGATGGTTCTAAGAAAACGATTAAGGATATACAGCTGTTACCTTGGGCAAGGGGATATAAAGATGTGCAGGATAAACCGAATACCATTTTGTTTGCAATGACACGAAGTGCTGAAAGAGAAAAAATGTTTAAATGGGTAGGTCCAATCTCTCCAACCAAAATCGTACTTCATGCTAAAAAATCATAAAAAATATCAATTAAAAGCAAAGAAGATATAGCAAAGTATCACGTAGGTGCAATACGGGAAGATATTGGTCATCAGTTACTGGAAAAAGCAGGTGTAAAAAATGTAGATTTATCAGCAGATATGATTTCTAATATCAAAAAACTGGAAGCTGATCGTATTGATCTCTGGGCTTATGAAGAAAATGTGGCACGCTGGGAACTGAAAACTCAGGGTAAAAATCTGGCTGATTATGAAAGCGTCTATACACTACTCTCTTCTGATTTGTATTTTGCATTTCACAAATCAACTCCAGATGCAACAATCAGTCAAATTCAAAAGTACCTGAATGATATGAAAAAGGATGGCACTTATCAAAAGATTATGGATAAATATCTGAAGTAAAGTGTTGCTCTTGGCTTAAAATTGATTTAATTTCATTGTTACTTTCTTTAATCTAAGGATAAAGAAAGTAACAATTTTTCTAAATTTCATCATATTTCAAATAAAATTTTACTTGACTTTATTTCGCATTTATAATCTAATTACTTCAGATAGAATAAAGTGCTTTCCGATATAAGCAAGCGTGTGATAACAAAAAAAGAGAGAGAGATAAATTGGAGGACAAAATGCGATATTTCGTATTATTCGGGTTACTGTTGCTTTCAGTAATGTTGCTGGCAACAGACGTTTCGGGAAGTCAGTCTGGGACATGGTCAGTGGCTAACAGCCCCTACAATGTTGTTGCTGATATCAGTATTCCGGCTGGTCAGGTTTTAACAATTGAACCTGGTGTACTGATCAATGTAAATGGCTTGTTTCAAATTACTGCTCAGGGGCATATTATTGCCGAGGGAACTGAAAC
>JAKQQL010000031.1:0-37399 GCA_029564175.1 Candidatus Cloacimonadota bacterium | reverse complement strand
GTAAACAAGTACCTGAGAAGTTACATTTTTTTTCTTTGCGTACTTTGCGTTCTTTGCGAGAAAAATGTACCGTAAGCTACTCGCTTGCGAAAAGAGAATGGCAAGCAGGTTGCTTGCCCTACAACCTTTGCAGACAAGGATATTTGCACATTGTGTAAACAAGTACCGGAGTAGTTACATTTTTTTCTTTGCGTACTTTGCGTTCTTTGCGAGAAAAATGTACCGTAAGCTACTCGCTTGCGAAAAGAGAATGGCAAGCAGGTTGCTTGCCCTACAACCTTTGCGTACTTTGCGTTCTTTGCGAGAAAAATGTACCGTAAGCTACCAGCTTGCGAAAAACGACCACCCCGTCACTTCGTGCCACCCCTCCATGGAGGGAATTTGTTCGTATGACAGATCCTACTTTATCTTACCAAACCACATTTTGATATTACTCAGCGTCTGTTCCGGATTTTGTACATAACGTATATTGGTAGGCAGAATCTCTTCAAAATACCGTCCGTATTCTTTGGTTTTAATACGATTATCCAGTATCAGCACCACGCCGTAATCCTGACTGCTTCGAATCAGGCGACCAAAACCCTGTCTCATTTTTAGAAGGGCATTTGGTAAGGAATAGTGCATAAAGGAATTCTTATTTTGTTTTTCCAGTTTTTCAATATAAGCTTCCACAATCGGATCAGATGGTACCTGGAAAGGTAATTTATAAAGCACAAGCAATGACAGTGATTCTCCCTGTACATCGACGCCTTCCCAGAAAGAACTGGTTCCCAGCAAGACAGCATCGCCCTGTTTTTTGAAATCTCTCAGGATTCCGCTTCGACTGCCTGTTTTACCCTGAGCAAGCAGAGTCACATCTTTTTTATAACACACTTCTTCCAGAGATTCATAAGCCGTATTCAGGTCTTTATAAGAGGTAAAAAGAAGCATTGTGCCTACTCGGTTTGCTTCAATGATTCGCTTTAATAAATCCAGACTCTGTGGAGAGAAATAGGGATCGTTATTATTGGGCAGATAGGTTGTATTTAAAACCAGTGCCTGTTTTGGATAATCAAAGGGAGAATCGACAACTATCTCATTTATAACAACATCTTTCAGATTATCAAGCCCCAGATTTGTGGAGAAATATTTAAATGAACCTCTTAAAGCCATCGTAGCAGAGGCAAATATGATGCTCTTCACTTTATGAAAAATCAGATCAGGCAAAATTTTATTCACTTCTATCGGGGCATAATTGATCACGCCTGCCGGATAATTTTCATCTTTTACATTGAGTGTTGAAAACCACAAGGTATTATTTTCTATATCAGGATCCTGTACTTCTTTCAAATCATTGATGATTTCAAACAGTCTTTCACTGATGCCCTCAATGGCTGCCAGCTGATTGTCATATTCTGTAAAACGGTCTGAACTGATCCCCTTCATCATTTGAACCAGCAATTCTGTTTTTTCCAATAAGAGAGACAAATAAGAAACTACTTTTTTGGAGTCTTCTGTAAACTGACCAAACTTAGAAATATCTTTTATCCTGATTTTTCCGTAATTATTCGCTTCACGGGCATAGTTAGCAATGGTTTTAAAAAGGGTTTCCAGACATTCATGTTGTTCTTCTATATCAGTAATCATATCATCCACTACTCTGACAAGGTCTTCTTTTTTCTTGTCAGTCAGCGGACTTTTCATGGCATTGGTTTTAAAAGTAACCAGCATTCCATTCTGATACTTCTTACCCAGAGAAAACATTGAATGGATAAAGCCATTAATATCAGGATAAGATACTGACAAGCCCAGATGCTGAGCGGCTGAATTGAGCAAATTATGTGCTTCATCCACTACCAGATAATTCACAGTACCCAGGGTATTATTTTCATTCATGAAGTCAGAAAATAAGAGTGAATGATTGACAATCACAATATTAGCTTTTTCTGTTTTATAACGAATATCCATCAGATAACAGGAGCCGTGTTCTGAACATTTTTTCCCATTACACAAGTGTCTTTCTGAAGCAACCCTTTTCCAGATAAAAGAAAAGTCAGAACCTTCAAAGGCATGATTTTCAGAGACATCCCCTGAGCGTGTATTTTGTGCCCAAACAGCGAGATACAACAAACCATTCGCTTCAAATGGAGAAAAGTTTTGCACCGAGGCATTCATGGTAAACTCATTATAAATCTCACGCCATTTCTTCCGGCAAAGGTAGTTTTCCCTGCCCTTCACAATCACAGCTGTAAATGGCGTATCAATCGCACTCTGAATCAGAGGCAGATCCTTCATGATCAGCTGTTCCTGAAGGTTTTTGGTATTGGTAGAGACAATGACTTTTTCATCTTTTTTAAAACAAAACTGAATCGATGGGATCAGATAAGCCAGTGATTTTCCAACCCCTGTCCCTGCTTCCACCAGTAAAAATTCATCATTTTCCTGCGCTTTAATCACGGCATTCGCCATGTCAATCTGACCCTGTCTGACCTGATAATGTTCAAAACTCTTTTTTAACAAACCATTTTCTTCAAAAACATCATTCATTTCATAAGTGGAATAATGTTCAGGCGAATGATTGATATAGTTGGAATTACTGCTGGTTTCCATTACCTTTTTTGATTTAACCAGAGAATGTTTTAAAACATGATTTCTCAGCTCTCTGATGACATCGGTCAGAGCGCTTTCAGGCATACTGAAAAGTGCAACATTATAAATAAAATTAATAGTTTCCAACTTCAGGTTATCAGAGGCTTCTTCCAGCATTTTATAGAAAATCTTGCCGGTAACATCAGCATCGTAAATAGCTCTGTGTGCGCTCTCATTCTCGAGCCCGTAGTGTTCAACCAGCGTTTCCAGCTTATGATTACTGAGTGTTGGCAAGAGTATTCTGGCCAGATCACAGGTATCAACCACATTATTGTAGAGTTTTTTTCCAAGCGTAAACTTACTTTTTGCATTGATAAAGCCTACATCAAAGGGGGCATTATGAGCCAGCAGAATATCATCTGATTTAATGAAGTCATAAAAGTCAGTTAAAGCCTTTTTGATAGAGACACCCTGTTTCAAATCTTCCGGTTTGATATTGGTCAGTTTGTAAATAAATGGTGGCACTTCTTTTTCTGGTCTGATGAAACAGGTAAATGAATCTGTCACCAGGCCTTTGGTATAACGGACAGCTGCAAGCTCTATAATTTCATCGTTATAACTGCTCAGTCCTGTTGTCTCTGTATCAAAAACAACAAAAGAAAATTGAGATTCTATACTATTTGGAGATTCCATTATATTCTATTTTTCTGTGATATTGTATCGCTTGAGTTTTTTAATCAGACCCTGACGGCTTAAGCCAAGCAGTTTAGCTGCATGACTCTGATTCCATTTGGTATCAAGCATGGTTCTTTCAATCATGCGTTTTTCCAGATCTTCGATTGCATCCTTGAGTGTCATTTTGGTATTAATCATGGCAACTGTTTCAGTATTTTCCGAAAATTTATACACTTCTTCGGATAGATCATTCGGTTTGATAAAACTGTCATTTTCTGCAAGCGTAACCGCTCTTTCCACTTCATTTTCCAGCTGTCTGATATTGCCCGGCCACTCGTAATTGATGAGATATTTCATGGATTCATCCGTTATGCCCATGACACGTTTTTTTATCTTCTGATTGTATTTATCGAGAAAATGAATCGCCAGGAGTGGTATATCGGATTTTCTTTCTGAAAGAGAAGGCACCTGAAGTCTTATCACATTTAAGCGATAATAAAGATCAAGCCTGAATTCTCCTTTTTTCACCTTATCAAGCAGAGAAACATTTGTGGCACAAATCACTCTCACATCCACTTTTTCTGTTTTGGTAGAGCCAACCCGTTTGATTTCGCCTTCCTGTAAGAAGCGAAGCAGTTTTGCCTGAGTGGAAAGACTGATATCGGCAATCTCATCCAGGAAGAAGGTTCCACCGTCAGCAATCTCAAAAAGACCTTTTTTATCATAGGTTGCGCCGGTGAAAGAGCCTTTTACATGACCAAACAATTCACTTTCCAGCAGGGTTTCAGGTAAAGCGCCACAGTACTGGGCAACAAACTTCTTGTTACGCCGGTTACTGTTATAATGAATGGCTCTGGCGATCAGTTCCTTACCGGTTCCGCTCGGTCCTTCAATCAAAATGGTAGTCGGAGCATCTTTGATCTTATCGATCAGATCAAAGATTTTATTCATTTTTGGGCTTTTACCGACAATGTTGGTAAACTGATTGCCTGATTCCAGCTCTTCACGTAAAACAGCATGCGATTTTGCCAGATTACTATGCCTGATATTCTCGATAATCACAATAATCTGATTACAGAGAGAATTGAGCAGATTGATCATTTTCTCTGCAAAATAATGGGATCCATGCTTACTGAACAGTAAGATCACACCCGAAGTATGATTACGGATGTTCAGGGAGAAAGTCGCTATATCGTTATATTGCATGGCAAAATAGGGTTGTTTATAGGTATAGTTCTGATTATTGGTATAGGACTTCTGAATCAGATCCATCATAGAGTCATAGTCTTTTTCATTGTTTGAATAATGATTAAATTGTTTGTATTCCCATGAATCAGGCAGATTTCTGGAATTGTAAAGGCATAATACCCCGCCATCTGCTTCAGAAAACTCTACCAACAGATCCAGAGAAGTCTCTAAGAGTACATCAAAATCCGTGATAGAATTAAGCTTTTGAATAATATCAGAGAATTTATTCAGCAGGGATTCCTGGAATTTAGTCTCTTTCAGATCAACCGAATGTTCCTTGGTAATCTTCTGAGACAGCATATCATTCTGTTCTAAAAACTTTATCGCCCCATAATCTTTCACAATTTTGCGATTGTTAGTCAAAATATGCAAAGCCTGTTCCCAGTCTCCCGATTCATTCAGAATCACAGCATATTCATAGTAAGCAAGTGACAATTCAAAGAGATTTTTGTTTTCTTTAAACAGTTCTATCGCTTCTTCAAGGAATTGTCTTGACTTTTCAACATCTTTCTTTTCCAGAATTGCTCTGAGATATTTCACCTGTCCAATATAGAACAGATTATTCAACTCATTGGCAGTCTTGCTGGAGAGGTTCAAATAGTAATCAGCACTTTCATAGTTTCTGGTCTGGATGAAATACCAGGCATGTTTGAGACTGCTCTCAAAAATCTTGTCTTTCGCATTTAGCGATTTAAAGAAATCATAGCTTTCCACCAGAAAACCATAGGCTTCACCAAATTTATGTAACTGAGTCAGGACAGAACCGAGGTTACCGTATAACTCAGCTTTCAGATAGTCATCATTGGTATTGGGAATAATCTCCTGTCCTTTGAAATACAGGTCATAAGCCAGATTATACTCACCCCGTTTTTCATATAATTCACCCAAATTGTTGTACGATCTCAGAAGCCCTTCCATAAAGCCCATCTCTTTAGATTTACTAATCGCAGACTCGTAGTATTCGATTGCTTTACTCCAGTTACCTGTTTTAAAATAAACAGCCCCCAGATTGTTCAGGCTGGCAATCACATTTTTAAATAAACCAAAGTTGATAGCTGTTTCCAGCGATTTTTCATAAGCTTCTATGGCTTTATCATATTCCCCGTTATCCATATAGGTTACGCCGATGTTGTTGTAGCAATTACTGATATTGTAACGTTCAGAAAGGAGTTTTTGAATCACTAACGCTTCATTGAAGTAGTAAAGAGATTTCCGGTAATCCCCCTGATCATCAGCCAAACCACCAAGATTATTATAGCAAACAGCAATTCCTTCCAGGTTATAATGCTTCTTCTCCAGTTCCAGACTGGCTAGATAAAGTTTTTCAGTCGTATCCCATTCCCCTTGAAACATTTTCAGCACACCGATATTGTTGTAAATTGCTGCCAGTCCGTAAGTATTTTCAATAGATTTATAGAGGGATTCTGCTTCTTTAAAAGAGGCTTCCGCTTTTTCCCACAGATTTGAGAAGTAGAAAATCTTCCCTTTTACTTTTTTTGCTTCTGCCTGTATCGAATTCCGAAGATATTTTGTGTCAATTTGAACTGAGTATTCAATCGCTATATCAACTGATTCCAATGCCGTATTAAAGTCTTCCAGCTCAGTTACAATCTCTGCTTTAAGCAGTTCGATTCTGGCTTTCCATATCGGATCAAATGCTTCATTGTCATAGGTTTTAATGATTTCAAGGGCAAAACTATTGGAATTGAGTTCATACAGGGTTCTGGATAGCAGATAGACAATTTCTTCCATGGCAATTTGTTGAGTCGCACTGAGTCTCAAAGCCTGCCTGAATGTATCAGCAGCATTTTCAAACTGTTTTAATTTACGATAAATCACACCTATTTCTTTCAGTGTCTGAATCTGCTCTTTAATTTGTTTTTGGTGATCCAGTAAAAACTGGTAGATTTCAAGCAGGGCATTATGGTCGTTAATCTGCTTTAAATAGACAATATTGTCTTCAAATATGTCCTGTTTAAATTCATTTTTCAAGATATAATACTTTGCCAGATTGATGTCAGAAACTTGATTTGACTGGATATAAGATAGAAATTTTGAAACATAAACACATAATTTATCAGAGATTTGAGTTCTCACAAATTCGCTAAACAATTTTACTTTTCTGATATAATAGCTATCATTAATGATTCCGATATAATGTTCAGAAACCAGTTTATTGAGTGCTTTGTCTAACTTTGGAGATTTCAGTTTTAACAAATCTGCCAGAGATTCTTTCCCAGCTCTTCGATCAAAAAGCCAGATATAAATCATACAATCGATGTCAAAATCATCCAGCTGACTCAGCTTTTCCAGCATAAGGGTCTGAACGTTGCTTATTTTATTGAGTTGTTTTTGGAATTCCAGTTTAGAGCCTTTATCGTTGACAACAGATGACAAAATCAGGTTTTCAATTAAAAAAACATTTCCTCCTGTCATATTCTCAATAATTTCGGCATCAGAATCATACTTTTTATTATCACCAGGAAATAATTCTTTCAGCAATTCTGCAATATCTTTAGATTTCAGGTATTTCAATGTTTTTTTGGTACTGAAAGGAAATAACTCAGCTAAACTAAAAGTAATTATCTGAATTTTACTTTCGTGGGCAAACTGTACAAGATACTGAATAAAATCTATTGAATACTGATCGAGTAAATCGGCATTATCAATCAGAATCAGAGATGGTTTTAAAAGGGATTTCTGCTTTAAGACATCACTTAAAAAATAGAAAAAGTCATACTTGCTGTTAGTTTCAAAATCCCAGGCATTACGAATATCTCTGTAGAAATCTTCATCATTTACCTTGGTAATGAGTTTGACAATCTCTCTGATCTGATTAAAAGCAAAATACTGTGGTATAAACTTTAAATGAATAATATTCTTATTCTGCAACATCTGAGATAATTTCTTGAAAAGGTAAGATTTTCCTGTTCCGGACTGGCCAACGATTTCTATCAGCTGACTTTTGTCTGTCTCCAGTTCTTTAAGAATCTCTTCAACAATATCTGTCTTATTTGTCAGTATTTGTGTTAAAACCTTATCCAGCACTTCTTTCATCTTTGCTCCCCACTATTCGTTAAGCTTATTCAAATAATGTTGTCAATTTTGTCAACTAAGTTTTTCATTGTCAATGAAAATGACACTTATACTTATTCTTTTTTTATCAAACATATTTTCCATTCCCTTGTTAATCATCTGTATTTCTTTTAATCACTTTTAGTTAGACACTTAGTTTATACATTATACATCTGACTAACTTCTCAAATTGTACTACAATGTTATTTTTCACTTTTTGTGAGATTGTAAAACCTAATCTTTTACTGTACACGTAGCTTTACACTCATTTATGTAAATTCTGCGTTAATTTCTTTAAAACAAATCCTCTCATAAAATGCAATTGTACCTTGATTGACTTTCAATTTAGACATTTGCTTATTTAAGTCATTCTGTCTTACATATCCTGTTTGCAACCGATTCTTTTCATCAGATAATTCTTTTATCAAAGCATGATTCATTATTTGATATGGCATTTTTACAAAATCCAGATAACCGTTGCTTACCAGCTTACCGATTGTTTTAAACTGACTAAAAAATTCATTTATTAACTGCTGATCAATAGAGCCAACCTCAATTTTATAAAATTTTGCAATCCGATAGATAATCTTTAAAAAGGCACTCATACCTGACACACCTCTTTTGCGAAATCTCAAGGGGCTTTCTCTGTAATACACTGCATATTGAGACAGAGCCCATCTGATCCTTTCAGACAATAATCTCCACAAATCACATATATGCTTTTGATTGTTTTTGATGGCAATATTTTGGTTTTGCAGTTTTCTCTCTGTGTTCTTTCTCAAAATACAGACATCTCCCCTATTGTAATAGCAGGCAATATATTCATCGATTCTCTTGGAAAATCCATGCTGACCTTGAAAATAAACTCTCATTGTTCCTCCTTTATTACTTTGTTAAATTGCAATCCCTCTACTTATATATACCCGGACAAAATCATCATTTTTGTGCCATTTTATCAAAAATTTTAATTTCTCCAAATATTCCTGTCTTATCCTGTCATATTTTTTCTGAAAATAATTTTTCATCCCCCAAGAGCAATCCTCTTCCCTTCCGCTTCCTTTCTTGGAGAACAGAGTAGGATTCAAAGAAGGAAGGAGCAGGGATGAAAGGGTCCCGGTAAAAAACAGATAATGATATCATTCAGCGCTATCCGTATCTTAAAACCCCTTATCATTTACTTACATTTTTTACGTTGACATTTTTAAACATTTGAAAATAGGGTTTTTTACTATGAGGTATGTATGCCAGATCAAGTAAAAAAGATTCTTATTATCAGATTTAGCTCTTTAGGAGATATTGTTTTGACAGAACCTGTTCCAAGAGTTCTGAAAGAAATCTATCCTCAGGCACAAATTGATTATCTAACCAAAAAAGTATTTTTGCCGGTTGTAGAATTATTTAAAACAATTGATAAGATATATACCTGGGATGATAAAATAAATGTAATCAAACAACTTAAACATAATCAGTACGATCTGGTCATTGATCTGCATGACAAACTCAATTCATGGATTGTCAAGAGGCTTATATCCGGCTCTAAATGTATCACATACAGCAAACAGCACCTCAGGCGTTTATTGCTGACTCACCGATTAAGCAAAAATGCGATTTATTCAACTCTGAACCTGTATTTTACTGTTTTTCAAAAAATCTCTGATCAATATGCTCAATATGCATTTACAGATCAGAAAATCCCGGCTTCCTTATACCCTGTTCTTCATGTTGAAAAGCAAATCAGTCCACAGATTATTGATGTATTCAATAATTTTGGAATCAACCCAGGCAAAACATTGATTGGTATCTTTCCAGGTGCCAGCTATGAAACAAAGCAGTATCCCGGCAGTAGTTTTTCTTCCTTTATCAACAGAGTACCAGAATCTTGGAATTGCCAGTTTATCCTCTTAGGTTCCTATGATGAAAAATACATTTGCACCCGTATTCGTAATAATTGCGATATCAAGCCGGTTGACCTGTGTGGTTATTTTGATATCAGACAATTGATCGGGTTTTGTGCCAATCTTAACGGAGTCATCTCCAATGACAGTGGACCAATGCACATATCAGCAGCACTGGGTTTACCTCAGATTGCTATTTTTGGTTCAACGCATACCTCTCTCGGTTTTCGCCCCTTAAACAAAAAAGCCATCATTATGGAGTCAGATATAAAATGCCAGCCATGTACGCTTCATGGACAAAAAGAATGCCCTAAAGGGCATTTTAACTGTATGAGAAACATAAAACCAACAAATCTGTACGACCAGTTCAAATTCATGCTTGAAAAATATATCCTCAATATTGATTGAGATTTAGTTTTGTCAAAATGTTTGCAGATCTTCTTCATCTGGATACGATGTGTAGAACGAACAAAGCGAAGCGCCGTTCATCCACTATCGTACTGCAATCTCCCAGCTTGCATAAAATGCTACATGCAGGATGCTTGAAGTACAAGTTTCTTCTGATTTACGGCTAATACCATCCCTTACAGATGCGATTAATCGCGTCTCAACCGTGCCACATCTCCAGAGTCTGTGCAAAAATGATATTTCCGTAGGAATGACATATAGATAACCATGTGCTAAGAGTCTGTACAAAAATAAGAGTTCCGAAGGAACGAAAGAATCCTAGCCCGGGGTGAAACCCCGGGTAAATTAACAGTTACGATATTAGCGCCGTAGGTGCGACACAATAAAATCTGCATTTTTGTTCAGACTCTTCCGTGCTGACCAAAGAATTAACAATAATCAAAAAAAGATTTGACAACTCAATATATAAATGCTACTCTCTGATATATTTATAAATAAAGTGAAATATCAAAACAATTGTAAACTCAGCTTTCAAGGAGATAAAATGAAAAGACGAACAATAATAATACTCATGATAATATTTATATACACAATGTTGATGAGTATAGATCATGAAAAAAAGTTCATAAAGGTCAATCCTGATATCAATGATACCAGTGACTTTTATGCTAAATATCCTGAATTTTTTAAAATGTACAAAAACTATCTAACATATAGTTTTGATATGATGAATGGAAACAATCTTTTTTTCAAGGATTTTTCAGAAGATGAACTAAAAAGGGCATATCTTGATTACATCAAGATGATACATAAAGATTTGAGCAATTATACATCAATATATTTTAAAAACAAGAAAATGATTCATTCAAATACGAGTATAAGTGAAAAAAGTAAATATTTTATAGAATTTTGTGGAAAATATTCTAATGGGGTAAAAGTGTTTGATTTTGAAGTTTTTAGATCCATTATTTCACAAATTATCAATAAAAAATACAATATCCCAGCCAATCAAATATCTATCTACAGATTTATAGGCACGCCTGTAGAGATTGATGATATTAACGCTTATCATAGCGATCTCGAAGTAAGGTATATTACTTTTGAAATTGAGAGATTTATTGGTTTAAACAAAGCCTTAACTACTCATGAAACAATAAAAATTATTGGCGATAAAGATTTTTTAAAAGAAATTTCTTATGGTAAAAAATATTTAGTGAATTATTATTATGCATTGGGTGACAATTATTTTGGTATGATTTCTGACCATTATAATTTGTTTGAAATTGTAAACGATCAAATTGAATATTATGATCCTGAGTTAAACTTTGACGAAATTATAAATAAACCAAATTATCAATCACAAAATGGCATTAGTTTATATTTTTTTAAAGAAAAGAATAAATTAACGATTGAAGAGTTTGAAACATCAATAATTAAGATATTAAAAAACTTTGGAGTCTTACAATGAAGAAATGTTTAATTATACTAATCTTTTATTTAACTACATACTTGTTATTTTCTTTTTCTGTTCAACTTAGAACATATGAACCTTATGGGTATTGTGGTGGTACTTCAAATCAATATGATTCCAGTGTACTTGAAAATGGTGGTTATAAAAATTTTGGTCGTGTTTACCCTAATTCAGATGGTTACATTTTTTTTGTGAAGGATATATAAATCAAATAGACGATGATTTGAATCCTGATATATTTCTTTCAACTCAAGATCTGTTAGTCCAGGCCACACTTAAGTGGAACAGTATGATAGCTTCTCCATCTATTGTATTCAGTTTATCAATGAGTGGTAATAATAATTTTCCTGTAAATTATTATGATAATCCTATTCTTTTTTATGATTCAAATTCATTAGCTGCTTTTGGATTTGCTATACCTGCTGGAACAATAGAAAATCCTAACACTCCTGATCAAAGACACAGAATCGCAAAAGAGGATGTTACAATAGAAAATATAACTTGTAGTGAGATCTATGTAAATGTTTCAAGTTCATTTTATAATTATACCTATGATATTTCTAACAACTTAACTCGCAGGCAGACATGGAATACATCAAATACTGATTATGTAACTTATAATACTTTACCTGAGACACATTCATTTTCTCTAAAAAAGCTACTCAAACATGAAATGGGACATATTTTAGGATTTGGACATGTAAACAACCCTCAAAATGTTATGAACGGGGAAATAACTGATCAGCCTGATTTTACATCATGGGGTAATGAGGACTATGATTTTGTAAGTCTTCTTTATCCAATTGGATCATCTGAGAATGAAGATCAAAATATAATTAATAAACAAAAAGCTAATTTTGGAATCTATCCCAATCCGGCAAGAGATCAGTTAACATTTGAACTAAAGACTGATCGAAGCGCTCAGGATTATGAAATATCCATTTACAATATAAAAGGCCAACTGGTCAAGAAAACTCCATTTCATCAGGAGAGTAAATTAAGCTGGAAGTTTGATTCAACTGATAATCAAAATATTTCTTCCGGCGTTTACTTTGCTGTTTTAAAAGAAAATGGCGCTATTATCTCCAGTAAGAAAATAATGATTATCAAATAGGAGGACTTATGAAAAAGACACAGTTTTTACTCTCAATCATCATCATGATATCCGCAGTATTATGTGCTGTCGATTATCCGGTTGACATGATTATTATTACCAACACCACACTTCAAAGCAAATTTCAGGATTTTGCCAAACTTAAAAACAAAGAAGGGGTTAAAACGATTGTTGTTACGACAGCAACGATTGGCGGTAATTCTCCTGAAATTATCCGTAACTATCTGACTGCTCAAAAGACAGCCAATCCTTCATTGAAATTTGTTCTGATTGGAGGGGATGCGACAGTCGTTCAGCCTTATATGATTCATTCTCCCAATGATTATGTTACCTGGGATCAGTATCCGGATAGCTGGGGTTGGAAATTTCCGACTGACTTTTACTTTTCCAATGTGCTTTCCACCTGGACAAGCACCTATCATAAATTAAATTTTAATCAGGACATCTATGTAGGCAGAATCCCGGCTAATACAACTACAGAAGTGCAAAACTTTATCACCAAATATCAGAATTACCGTTATAATACCGACAGCAATTATACTAAAAAATTCCGATTTATCAGCAACAATTATGCCCGTCGTCCCAATTACTTGGTAGCTGATACTCTGATGTATCGCTTAACCAAAAAACTTAAAACCCCTGTAAAAGATATTACCTTTTCAAACCAGATCACGGCACCAACCGCTGTTTCAATCGGAAATATGCTCAATGATGCCACTTACAGCTTCCTGTTTACCAATACACATGGTGATACCGGTGACCAGTTAGCCTGTACAAATATCAACACCGTTTATCCTCCAAATCTGAACAATCCGGATCTGACTTACATGAACTTAACCAACAATTATAACTATATACTCAATGGAAATGGCGGATACCCCGCTTCTGTTTACAGTTATCTGCCAAACTACCTGACCAATACCCAGAGTAAACCCTATGTTGCATGGATAGGAGCCTGCAGTTTAAGCCGTTTTTATAAAATGTCTCTTACTGATCCCAATATTTATGAAAGCCAGGATTGTATGGCTGCCGAATTTATCAACAATAATGATGGAGCGGTCGCTATTTACACTTCGTCCCACTATTCCTATACAGATGAAAGTTTTAATGATTCTGGCACTTTATTCACCAATCTGGAGTCTAATCCGGAAAAAAAGTTTGGGGAATTGCTTTCTTTATGTTATATCCCCAGATTTAACTGGTTTGCAGCACCCATACAGGTCGCAAAACGAAATGCTTTCTTTTCTCATATTCTATTCGGAGATCCAAGTATGAATCTGTGGTTTAAGAATGCAGCGTCTTTCACGATTAGCAAAAACAACTATGTACCTGCCGCAAACTTAACTATAACGGTTAATAGCGGAATGAAAGCAATTGCAGGTGCGACTGTCTGTGTGCTAAATTCAGATGATACGATCTTATTAAGAGGGCAAACATCTGCAAATGGGCAGGTATCATTTTTAACCCGTACAGATTTATCCGCAAAAAAGATTTCTGTTTACAAAGATAATTTTATCCCCTCCTGTATGAACCTATCAGCAATCCCTGTTCTCAGAAATCCTGATCAGGAAGAAGAAGTTCTAAACGAAGATATACCCGAGATATCCGTAACAGTAAAAAGCCCAAATCATATTCTGTTTAATGTTTCAAACATCAACAAAGGGAAAAATCAAATCGATATTTTCAATATCAAAGGTCAAAAGGTTAAATCAATACGAGAGATGGATTCATCGATAATCTGGAACGGAAGAAATGACAATAATCGTCCGATAGGTTCGGGTATTTACTTCTATAAATTCACTTCTGACAATTATATCAAAACCGGAAAAATTCTGCTGGTTAAATAATTTATAAACAAAAAAAGGCAGTAACGAAGTTACTGCCTTTTTAATATTTTAAGCTATCTTATTCTTTATTTAAATCAGTAGCCTGAATGGTATCTTTCTTTTCAGCTGGAGCTGCATCGCCTTCAACTAAACGAATGATCGCCATAGGAGCGCAATCGCCACGACGGATTCTGGTCTTAATAATACTTGTATATCCACCGTTACGGTTAGCATATTTTGGTGCTATTTCATCGAAAATTCTTTTGACTAATGCATGATCATGAACTACTGAGAAAGCTAATCTTTTGTGATGTAAGCTTCCTTTTTTACCATAGGTAATCACTCTTTCAGCTAAACCGCGCATTTCTTTTGCTTTAGCCTGAGTGGTTTCAATTTGACCATGCTGGAAGAGAGAAATAACAAGGTTTTTCATCATTGCTTTTCTGTGATCGGCTTCTCTTCCGAATTTTCTTCCTTCGCATCTATGTCGCATAAACTCAACCTTTCTTTTTATTATTCATACGGTTTTTTGCATCGGCAATTCTTTTACGAATACCTTCGACATCCATACCAAGTGTTAAATCGTATTTTACGATAAGGGCTTTGATTTCATCTAATGATTTCTTACCAAAGTTTCTATATTTCAACATTTCCGGCTCTGATTTTCCAACTAACTCACCAATTGTTTCAATCTTAGCTGCTTTTAAGCAATTAGCTGAACGAACAGTTAATTCAAGATCTTTTACATTCATGTTGAGTAATTTTTCAATTCTTTCAAGTTCCGGATCCATTTCCACTTCTTCAATATATTCAGGTTCTTCTTCAAACAGAACCAGATTTGAGTATAAATCTCTCAGTAATTTTGCAGAAAGGAAAAGTGCATCTTTTGGTTCAATACTGCCATTGGTGAAAACTTCCAGAACAAGTTTGTCATAATCAATTCTTTCTCCAACACGCTGATTAGCAGTAATGAAATTCACTTTGGTGATAGGAGAATAAATAGAATCAACCGGAATGACACCAATTGGTTTTTCATCGAGATTCTGTTTGTCAGCGGAGACATATCCTCTACCCTGTCCAACCCAGATTTCGACAAAAAGTTCAGTATCTTCAGTCATGTTACAAAGCGTAAGATCTTTATTAATCACCTTAATTTCAGATGTTTCTTCAATTTCATTCGCTGTAACCGGACCGATTCCTTTGTGTTGAAGGGTAATTTTGACTTCATTAAGGGTGTCTGATTTGAAAACTACTTTTTTCAGATTCAGAATAAAATCCACAAAGTCAGAATCACAACCAGGAATTGGAGTAAATTCGTGATGCAACCCTTCAATTTTAACAAATCGGGCTGCTGCGCCCTGAATCGAAGATAATAAGACGCGACGAAGCGTATTGCCGATTGTTGTTGCATAGCCTGGTTCAAAAGGACCTATTTCAAATTTACCATAGACTCTTGAGTAAGTATCTTTGTCAAAGTCGATTTTATTCGGCATTTGCAAGGGTTCAAGAAGCATCATATTTATCTCCTGTTTTATTTAGAGTAGAACTCAACGATTAAGTTTTCGTTAATATTGATTTCGACTTGTTCTCTTTTTGGAATATAAAGGAATTCACCTTTAAAGTTATTTCTATCAACACTGAGCCATTCGTAACGTGAAGCGTCCAGAGAATTCTGAACTGAATCCTGAATTAAATCCATAGAACGGCTTGTATCTTTTACTTCAATCATGTTGGTAGGTTTTACCAGGAAAGAAGGGATATTTACTTTAACACCATTCACTCTGATGTGACCGTGTCTGATGATTTGTCTTGCAGCGTTTCTGGTAGGAGCAAAGCCCATACGATAAACGACATTATCTAATCTTCTTTCAAGTAATAAAATCAGGTTGTCACCTGTTACACCACTTTTTCTATCAGCAATTTCAAAATATTTTCTAAACTGTTTTTCTAAAATGCCATAGATTCGACGTGCTTTTTGTTTTTCTCTTAAATGAATACCATAGTCGGTAGTCTTTTTACGAGAAGTTGGTCCATGCTGTCCTGGAACATAACTTCTTCTTTCGAAAGCGCATTTAGAAGTCATGCAACGGGCACCTTTAAGCATGAGTTTACCACCTTCACGGCGGCAAAGTTTACATACTGATCCTGTATATCTAGCCATTTAATTTGCCTCCATCAGATTCTTCTTGTTTTTGGTGGTCTACATCCATTATGTGGAATTGGAGTAGTATCCTTAATCATCGTAACGTGTAAACCCATAGCGTTTAATGCACGGATAGAAGATTCTCTGCCACCGCCGGGTCCTTTAATGACAACACGTACTTTTTTAACACCCATATCAACTGCCGTTTTTGCAACTTCTTCAGCAGCAATCTGAGCAGCGTATGGAGTAGATTTTCTTGAACCTTTATTACCTATTTTTCCACCACTGGACCAGGTAATAACGTTTCCACCAAGGTCACATAAAGAAACGATTGTGTTATTAAAACTGGAGTGTACAGTAACCATCGCTTCATCTATAGATAATCTAACGCGTTTTTTCTTTACTTTTGTGTTTTTTGCTTTTGCCACGCTAAACCTCCGTTATTTTTTCTTCTTTAATGCACCAGGTCTTGGACCTTTACGAGTACGTGCATTGGTTTTGGTACGTTGTCCACGGACTGGAAGACCTTTTTTGTGTCTCAATCCACGATATGAACCGATTTCCATTAATCTTTTGATGTTCATAGTTGTTTGAGTTCTTAATGCACCTTCGACAACGATTTCATTTTGAATAATGTCACGGAGAATTTTTTCCTGATCTAAAGTTAAGTCTTTGACTCTAATACTTTCGTCAATATTTGCTTTTTCAAGGATCTTTTCTGATGTAGTTCTACCAATACCAAAGATATAAGTGAGACCAATTACGATCCTTTTATTACGGGGTAATTCGATACCTGCTATATGTGCCAATTGTCAGCCTCCTTCTTAATTAGCCCTGTCTCTGCTTGTGTTTTGGGTTTGATGGGCATATGACGCGAATAACACCATGTCTTTTGATGATTCGGCAATCTTTACAAATTGGTTTAACAGAAGATCTTACTTTCATTTTTCTTCCTTTCTGGTCAATCTTCGTATCTAAACAAAAAGAATGGTTTTCACCATTTATTTATAACGATAGGTGATTCTGCCGCGATTTAAGTCGTACGGGGACAACTCAACTTTCACCTTATCGCCAGGTAGTATTCTGATATAATTCATTCTCATCTTACCGGAACTATGCGCCAGTATTTCGTGTCCGTTTTCCAGTACAACACGATATGACGTGTTCGGCAAGGCCTCTGTAACTGTTCCTTCTACTTCGATTACGCCTGCTTTAGACATATACCTTCCTTAATTTTCTTCATCTTTTATAATAAAAGATCAGCTAAGATTTATTTCATCTTATTTTTAACAAAATTTCTAATTCCCGTAAAACTGTCAAGTCTTTATTTTTGCTTTTATTATAAAAGTTATTTGTACTCTTTTCGGACAGCTGTCATCAGGAAACCAAGTAAAAAGTTTTGAACTTTATATCATAAGAGGAACAGAGTATGCTCTGTTCCTCTGTGAATATATTGTTAAATTAAGAAGAACGACCTCTTAATTTTCCTTTTTTCATAAATCCGTCATAATGTCTCATCACCAGATGTGATTCAATCTGTTTTAATGTATCAAGCGCAACACCCACAATAATGATCAGACCGGTACCACCAAAATAGAATGGGATATTGGTCAGTTTCATCATGAATTCAGGGATCACAGCGATGATAGCAAAAAAGATTGCACCTGGGAGTGTAATACGAATCAGGATATTATTGATATAGGTTGATGTATTTTTACCAGGTAAAATACCAGGAATAAATCCACCATGTTTTTTCATGTTTTCAGCCATTTCAACAGGATTCATTGCAATCGCAGTATAGAAATATGCAAAGAAGATAATCAATGCCATATAAAGGATTGTATACAATGCATGTCCTGGAGATAAAGTTTTGATAATAAAATCACCAACAGCTGAGTTTGGGAAGAAAGTTGCAAATGTTCTTGGAAACATAATCACAGACTGAGCAAAGATAATAGGAATCACACCTGCAGAGTTGACTCTGAGAGGGATATGTGTACTTTGTCCGCCATAGATTTTTCTGCCAATCACTCTTTTTGCATACTGTACATTGATTTTTCTAATCGCTTCAGTAACCAGAATTACAGCACCTGTAATCGCAACCATAACGGCTATAACGATTAAAGCGGTTAAAATTGGCATTGTACCTGTTTTCACCATCTGGAACATCTGATAGAATCCCTGAGGATATCTGGCAATAATTCCGGCAAAGATGATTAAGGAAATACCATTTCCAATACCTTTTTCAGTAATCTGTTCACCCAGCCACATAATAACCATTGTACCTGTAACCATCGTGATAACTGTTGTTAACATAAACATGACACCCGGATTGTAAACGACTTCCATACTTTGTAAAAAGATAGCAATACCAATCGCATTGAATATACCTATTACAATAGTACCGTAACGTGTAATTTGTGTTAATTTTTTAGTTCCTTCAGCGCCTTCTTTACGAAGTTTTTCGAAATAAGGTACAATACTGCCTAATAACTGAATCACAATGGATGAAGTAATATAAGGCATAATACCTAGTGCGAAAACTGAAGCTCTTTCAAAGTTTCCGCCTACAAATAAATCAAATAATCCAAAAATTGAATTTTGACCTTTGTCACTAAAGAATGCTTTCAAGGCTTCAGCATTAACTCCGGGAGTAGGAATAAAGCTTCCTAATCTGTAAAGAATTAATATAAAAGCGGTGAAAAGTATTTTTTTCTTCAATTCCGGGATTTTGAAGATATTTTTGATACTTTCTAACAATTACACTACCTCCGCTTTACCACCGAGTTTTTCAATCGCTTCCTTTGCTTTTTCTGAAAAAGCATTGGCCTTAACCGTTACGTTTTTATTAAAATTTTCAATTCCGTTTGATAAGATTTTTACAGGTAAATTTTTGTATTGACCTTCTGAACGGATCATTTTTGTATTTTCAAATACTTCTGTGTCGAATGTATTGACTTCAGCATTCTGAAGCTGAGCCAGGCTCACAATACGATATTCTATACGGAAGATATTCTTGAAACCGCGTTTTGGTAAACGGCGTTGTAATGGCATCTGACCACCTTCAAAAGCTGCAGAAACTTTTCCGCCACTACGTGCTTTTGTACCTTTGTGTCCGCGACCTGCCTGATGTCCGTAACCACTGCCCTGGCCTTTACCAAGACGTTTTACTTTTTTCTTTATATTTGGGCGTTCCATCTGATGAAGCATTTTGTCTCCTTCAAAGCATCAGTTTTAAAATAACCCGGCACCGGAATGCCGGGCAAGATATTAGTCATTTATTTCTTCAACTTTTACAAGGTGAGAAACTTTTTTAATCATTCCACGGATACATGGATTATCGTTATGAATTTTAACCTGGTTCATTTTTCTTAAACCAAGAGATCTCATCACTAATTCCTGAGTGTATTGGTAGCCGATTGTACTTTTAGTTTTAGTTACTTTGAGCTTCATTTTTCCTCCGTACCGGTTAATTCTGCGAAGGTTTTTCCGCGTAATTTAGCAACTTCGCTGACAGTTCTTAATTCTTTTAAGCCTGCAATTGTTGCTTTAACTAAATTACATGGGGTATTAGAGCCCATAGATTTAGCAAGGATATTAGAGATACCAGCTGCTTCGAAGATTGCACGAGCTGTACCGCCGGCAATAATTCCGGTACCTGTGGAAGCTGGTTTTAACAAGATTTTACTGGCACCGAATCTTCCAAGAATTTCATGAGGAATTGTCTCACGAACGATTGGAATACGGAACATATTCTTTTCAGCTTTTTCTCTTGCTTTTCTGATTGCATCTGTGATTTCATTGGCTTTACCGGTTCCTACGCCAACTTTACCGTTTTTATCTCCCACGACAACAATTGCGTTAAAGCTGAAGTTACGTCCACCTTTTACCACTTTTGCCACGCGGTTTGTATCAATTATTTTTTCAAATAATTCATTAGATTCGGGATTATTCATTTGACTCAAGGCAGTCCTCCTCTTAGAAATTTAATCCGGCTTTACGAGCACCTTCAGCAAGCGCTTTTACACGGCCATGGAATCTGTATCCTGCACGGTCAAAGCAAACTTGAGTAATTCCGTTTTCTAATGCTCTCTTAGCGATTTTTTCACCAACTTCAAAACTCTTTTCTACTTTAGTTTTGCCGTTGAAAGTTTCATTTTTAGCTTTAGTGGACATAGCAACTAAAGTCTTGCCAATTACATCGTCAATAATTTGTGCATATATATTGTTCAAGCTTCTAAAGACAACTAAACGTGGTCTTTCAGCGTTTCCGCGAACTCTTTTACGAATAGTCATTTTACGACGTTCACGGGCTTGTGCTTTTATGAATGTGATTGATTTCTTCATTTTTACTCCCATTATGTTTGACTATTCAATGTTATTTAGCACCGGATTTTCCAGCTTTAATAGTAACATTTTCAGTATTGTAACGGATACCCTTGCCTTTATAGTTCTCAGGAGGTCTCACGCCACGTACTTCAGCTGAGAATTTGCCCACATCTTCTTTATCAAATCCATTAATTTTAATAATGGACTGTAAAGCCACCTTACCACCTTTACCACGAGGCACAGCTTCAGTTGTAACTGTAATGCCTTTTGGCACTTGAAGTAAAATTTCATGTGAGTAACCAACACTAAGTTTTAACCATGGTCCAAGGACTTCAGCAGTATAACCGGTACCAATCAAATGTAATACCTTTTCATAACCTTCTGAAACACCTTTAACCATGTTGAATAAAAGAGCACGGGTTAAGCCGTGTAAAGCTCTGACATTTCTTTCATCATTTTCTCTGGTAACAGTAAGCACATCATTTTCCTGAACAACGTGAACGCCGTTCTGTAATGAATAACTTAAAGAACCTAATTTACCTTTGACATTGACAGTTCTGTCAACGATCTGTATATTAACACCATTAGGGATTTTAATAGGTGATTTACCGATTCTTGACATCTTTCCTCCTACCAAACCTTACAAACATACTCGCCACCTGCTTTGTTAGCACGCGCGTCTCTATCTGTTAATACGCCCTGGCTGGTAGAGATGATAGCACAGCCTGTATTATTGTAAACGGATGGGATATTAGCCGCTTTTACGTAAACACGGCGACCAGGTTTACTAATTCTTTCAACACCTCTTAAGACAGGTTTTCCATCGTTGGTATAACGAAGATTCACCAGGATTTGTTTTCTTAAGATTTTTCTTTCAGGTTCTCTGTCAATAATATCAAAATTATTGATATAGTTTTCTTTCGCCAGAATTTTCATAACAGATTCAACCAATTTGCAATGATTGACAGAAACCTGTTTATGTCCGGCACGATATGCATTTCTGATTTTTGTTAATGCATCAGCTATCGGATCACTAATACTCATTTTAATTCCTCCAATTTATTACCAGCTGGCTCTTCTAACGCCAGGGATTTCGCCACTTGCGACAAGCAGTCTAAAGCAAAGACGGCACATACCAAAATCTCTCATATAAGCTCTTGGTCTTCCGCATAATTTACAACGGTTATAAGCTCTAACACTGAATTTAGGCTCTTTTTGTGATTTTACAATCCATGATTTCTTAGCCAAGGTACATCTCCTTTATGCTTCAACTAGTCTTTTTTTTCTTTTTTAACAAATGGCATACCCATCAGGCGAAGTAATTCTCTTCCTTCTTCATCTGAATCTGCTGTTGTTACAAAAGCGATATTTAAACCTCTGATCTGATCGATTTTATCAAAGTCGATTTCCGGAAAAACTGTTTGTTCTTTAACGCCTAAAGAATAGTTTCCTCTGCCATCAAATGCATTGAGAGGAACCCCTTTAAAGTCACGAACACGTGGTAAAACGATAGAGACCAGACGATCCATAAATTCATACATCACTTCGTCTCTGAGGGTTACTTTACAACCGATTGGCATACCTTGTCTTAACTTAAAGTTAGAAATAGATTTCTTTGCTTTAGTTACTAAAGGTTTACGGCCGGTAATCTGAACCATATCTTTTACCGCATTATCCAGTAATGCTTTATTTTGAGTTGCAACACCAACACCCATTGAAACGATAATCTTTTCAATTTTTGGTACCTGGTTTACATTCTTATAGTTAAAGGTTTTGAGTAATGCTGGGATAACATCATTTTTATATTTTTCTTTTAAGCGGTTCATTCATTACTCCTTATTAAATCTCATCACCGGTTTTATGGCAGGTTCTGACTCTGCGGTCACCGATTACTTTAATAGATGGTTTTGTTACATCATTGATTTTAGAATTCCAAAGCATGACATTTGAGACATGGATTGGTGCTTCTTTTTCAATAATGCCACCTTGTTGGTTTTGTTGATTTGGTCTGACACTTTTTTTGATAAAGTTGACTTTTTCAACAATCACACGTTCTGTCTTAGGGAAAACTTTAAGCACCTTTCCTTTGACGCCTTTATATTTTCCGGTAATGACAACGACTGTATCGCCTTTACGGATTCTTAATTTGTTATTCATTTGCGACTCCTACAATACTTCTGGTGCAAGAGAAACGATTTTAGTAAAATGTTTTTCTCTTAATTCACGTGCTACCGGACCAAAAATACGGCTTGCTTTAGGTTCCATACGATCGTCAATAATAACAGCTGCATTATCCTGGAAGCGAATATAAGAACCATCAGGTCTTCTTACTTCTTTGGAAGTTCTGACAATCACTGCTTTTTCAACGTTCCCTTTTTTGACTTTTGCACCAGGTGTAGCTGATTTGATAGCAACAACAATAATATCGCCAACACTTGCATATTTACGACGAGTACCGCCAAGCACTTTTATACACATTGCTTTTTTTCCACCGGAATTATCAGCAATGTTTAACATAGTTTGTAATTGAATCATGGTCAGGCTCCTTATTTAGATCTTTCAACAACTCGAATAACTTCCCAGCGTTTGCTCTTGCTAAGGGGACGACATTCTCTGATTTCAACAATATCACCTTCATGACAATCGTTTTGTTCATCATGAGCCATAAATTTTTTATGTTTTCTCACTACTTTTTTGTAAAGAGGATGCATAAATTGTCTTTCAACTCTGACCACAACACTCTTATCCATTTTATCGCTGACGACGGTACCGATTTTCTTAACTCTTCTTTCGATAGCCATTTTTAAAACCTCTTACTTTGCTAATTTCTTTTGGGTTAACAGGGTTAAAACACGCGCGATATCTCTGCGAACAACACGGATACGTGAAGTATTTTCCAAACGATTGCGCACTTTTTGAATACGAAGATTGAAAAGTTCTTCTTTAAAATCTTCCAGTTTTTTATTTAAATCTTCAACAGTTAATTCGCGTAACTCAGCTGCTTTCATATTTCAACTCCCTCACGAGCAATCACTTTGGTAGTGATTGGTAATTTATGGCTTGCAAGACGCATCGCTTCGCGAGCAATTTCTACACTGACGCCCTGTAATTCGAAAAGAACTCTACCGGGTCTGACGACTGCTACCCAGTGATCTGGAGCGCCTTTACCTTTACCCATACGGGTTTCAGCAGGTTTAGCAGTAACGGGTTTATCAGGAAAGATACGGATCCATACGCGACCCACACGTTTCATATAACGGGTAATCGCAACACGGGCAGCTTCGATCTGACGACTGTTAATCCAGCCAGCTTCTGTAGCCATTAAACCGTAATCGCCAAAGCTTACATCACAGCCTGTATAGGAAAGACCTGATCTGCGGCCTTTCATTTGTTTTCTGTATTTTACTTTTTTTGGTGCTAACATGATTACATCTCCTTGCTTAAGATATCACCTTTGTAGATCCAAACTTTAATACCGATAATACCATAGGTAGTTAAAGATTCTACAATAGCAAAATCAATATCAGCACGTAAAGTTTGTAAAGGTGTACGGCCTTGCTGATAACGTTCGGTACGAGCCATTTCTGCACCACCCAGACGACCTGAGCACTGAACTTTGATACCTAATGCGCCGTCTTTCAGGGCATTACGAATCGCAAATTTCATTGCACGGCGGAAAGAAACACGTTCCTGTAACTGACGGGCAACTTCTTCACCAACCAGGCGTGCATCCAGCCAAACTTTTTTGATTTCATTGATGTTAATGAAAACAGCGATTTGACCTTCACGTTTTTTGTTGATCAAGTGAGCAATTTCAGTTCTTAAAGTATCAATGGATTCGCCTTTACGACCGATGACCTGTCCAGGTCTTGCAGTGTGAATATCAATATTGATAGAGTTCGTTTTACGAGCGATAGTGACTTTAGAAATCATAGCGCCTTTTAAACGATTCTTGATATATTTCTTAATCATTAAGTCTTCATGTAAATTCTGAATATATTCATTGCCTTCACTGTACCAGACAGACTGATGAGATTTATTGATACCAAGGCGAAATAAATTAGGATTAATCTTTTGTCCCAAAGGATCCCCCTATTCTTTTTCTGCGATGCCGACTGTGATGTGGCATGTTTGTTTTCTGATTACAGTTGCACGGCCCTGAGCACGGGGAAGAAATCTTTTCATCACTGTTCCTTCATTAGCAAAGGCTTTATCTACAATCATACTGTCCATATCTGCTTTCCCGTTTTTCTGGGTTGCATTAGCGATAGCAGAGTTGAGTAATTTAGCAATACTTTTAGCCATTCTCTTGGTTGAAAAGAGAAGTATTTTTTGAGCTTCATTAACTTTTTTGCCACGAATCATATCAAGCACAAGTCTTGCTTTGCGTGCTGAACCGCGGTGGTTGTTTAATTTAGCTACTGCTTCTAATTTTGGTTCCATCCCAGTACTCCTTATTTACCGACTTTTTTCTTTTTCTCTTTATGTCCGCGATAGGTACGGGTAGGAGAGAATTCACCTAATTTATGACCAACCATATTTTCAGTCACATAAACCGGAACGAACTTTTTACCGTTATGAACAGCAAAGGTATGACCGATGAATTCAGGAATAACGGTTGATCTTCTTGACCATGTTTTTACGACTGTTTTTTTATTTTCTTCGTTAAGAACAACGATTTTTTTCATTAAATGATCGTCAACGAAAGGTCCTTTTTTAATTGAACGAGCCATATTATCTCCTATTTTTTCACTTTCGCTTTAATAATATACTTGTTAGAGTATTTTTTACGGTTACGGGTTTTACCGCCTTTAGCTGGTTTACCCCATGGTGAAACAGGGTAACCGCCACCGGAAGTTCTACCTTCACCACCACCCATTGGGTGATCCACCGGATTCATAACAACACCACGAACTTTAGGACGACGACCCATCCAACGGGTACGACCTGCTTTACCAAGCCAGATGATATTGTGTTCAATATTACTAACCTGACCGATAGTTGCATAACATTCTTTACGAACTAAATGTACATCACCTGAAGGCATTTTAACATGAACGTAGTTACCTTCTTTAGCGAGAACCTGAGCAAAGCAACCAGCTGAGCGGCAAAGTTGAGCACCTTTATTCATTGTGAATTCAATGTTATGAATAGTTGTTCCGAGTGGAATTTGTTCCAAAGGTAAAGCATTACCTGGTAAAATAGGAGCATTTGGACCGGAAAGCAGTTTATCACCTACTTTAAGACCAACCGGAGCGATAATATATCTTTTTTCACCGTCAACGTAATGCAATAAAGCAATACGAGCAGTACGGTTTGGATCGTATTCAATAGCTGCCACATTAGCAGGAACGCCATGTTTATTTCTTTTGAAATCGATCATACGATAGAATCTTTTATGTCCGCCGCCTCTTCTGCGACTGGTAATACGACCTTGATTATTTCGACCAGCTGTTTTTGGTAAAGCTTCGATCAAAGATTTTTCAGGCGTAGTTTTAGTAATTTCTTCAAATGTGTACCCGGTACGATGTCTCATCGTAGGGGTAGTTGGTTTGTATTTTTTGATTCCCATTTTAAACTCCTGCCTTAGATCTCAAAATCTGCAATTGTCTGACCGCTTTTAACTGTAACAACTGCTTTTTTCCAATCAGCGCGTTTACCTTCAAAGCGTCCCATTCTTTTTGGCTTACCAGCCATACGAATGGTATTAACATCGATTACGTCAACAGAAAAGATTTTTTCTACTGCTTTTTTAATTTCAATCTTGTTGGCATTGATACTTACTTTAAATGTATAAGCATTCTGAGCAGTAAGCGCCTGAGTAGATTTTTCTGTAAACATAGGGGTTATGATTATTTCTCTTGGGTTTTTCATTTTACAAATACCTCCACTGCTTTATTTAATGCATCTTCAGTTAAAATGAGGTATTTACAGTTTAATACTTCATAAGCGTAAAGACCATCAGCACGATCCATTTTTACCTGTGGGATATTGTTAAATGACTTTATAATATTGTGATCAGTTCCATTGATAACTAATAATTTTTTACCTTTTTCAGGAGCGATTTTGTTTATTAATTCAATCGCAACTTTTGTAGAAGGCTGATCAAATTTTATAGATTCAATGATGATCACCTGTTGTTCATTTGCTTTATGAGTTAAAGCTAATTTAAGTGCAAGTCTTTTTTTCTTAACCGGGATTGGAGAATACCAATCTTTTGGCTGAATAGCAAATGCCATACCGCCACCGCGTCTTATAGGGGTACGTAAGTTACCTACGCGTGCATTACCACCAGTTCCTTTTTGTTTGAATAATTTACGGGTACTGCCTTGCACATCGCCACGACCTTTTTTACCCACTGTACCTTGTCTTTGATTTTGAAGATACATTTTAACTACTTCGTAAAGAAGTGATTTTGGGTTATTGCATGATGCAGCGAAAAGTGAATCTGGTAATTGGACGGTTCCAACTTTTTCACCGTTTGCTGAATATTTTATTGCTTCTATCATTGATTCACCTCTTATTATTTGCTCATTAAAACGAGTCCGTTACGATGTCCGGGTACAGCACCTTTAACCATAACGAGGTTACGTTCTTTGTCAACTTTGACGATTTTAAGGTTTTTAACCGTAATACGATCAACGCCCATGTGTCCAGCCATTTTCACACCTTTTAACACGCGTGAAGGTTGAGCACACTGACCAATAGAACCACCACCACGGAAACTTTCGTGTACACCGTGACTCTGTTCAAAGCCTCTGAAATTATGGCGTTTCATCACACCTGCATAACCTCTACCTTTAGAAGTTCCAATGATATTTACAATTTCATTTTCCTGGAATAATCCAAGATCCAAAACCTGACCTTCATTGAAATCTTCAATTGAGTCAATTCTGAATTCACGTAAATAACGATAAGCTTTTGAATTGCGTTTTTTAAAGTGACCTAATACAGGTTTTTTTACTTTTCTTTCAGCTATTTCTTCAAATCCTAATTGAATCGCATTGTAACCATCTGTTGCAACTGTTTTTTTCTGAACAACCACGCATGGTCCCATCTGAAGAACAGTCACAGGAATTACTTTACCATTCTGATCAAAGATCTGAGTCATAGCAATTTTTTTACCGATTAAACCGAACATTTCCTATTCCTCCTACACCTTGATTTCCACATGAACACCTGCAGGAAGATTTAATTTCTTCAAAGCAGTCGTAGTTTGTGGGGTTGCATTGATGATGTCGATCATTCTTTTATGAACCAGCATTTCGTACTGATCACGCGCTTTACGGTTCACGTGAGGTGATCTCAAGATAGTGTAAAGAGTGCGTTCTGTTGGAAGTGGAATAGGACCAACAATTTTAGCACCTGTGTCACGGGTATTTTTCACAATTTCAGCAACTGATTTATCTAATAAACGATAATCATACGCTTTTAATCTGATTCTGATGCGATTGGTTTTATCTGCTTTACTCATGTTTCCTCCGATTAAGCAATCACTTCGCCAACAACGCCGGCACCGATGGTACGACCACCTTCACGGATTGCAAAACGAAGTCCCTGTTCCATCGCGATAGGTGTGATTAATTCGCCACTGATGGTTACATTGTCACCAGGCATAATCATTTCAACACCTTCTGGCAGGTTTAAGGTTCCGGTAACGTCAGTTGTACGGAAGTAGAACTGAGGGCGATAGCCGTTGAAGAATGGTTTATGACGTCCACCTTCGCCAGCGGTCAGGATATAAGTTTCGCCTCTGAATTTGGTATGAGGGGTAATTGATTTTGGTTTTGCAAGTACCATACCGCGTTCGATATCATTTTTACCGATACCACGAAGTAATACACCAATATTGTCACCCGCTTCAGCCTGATCCATCACTTTACGGAACATTTCGATACCAGTACAAACAGTTTCAACTGTATCTTTGATACCAATACGTTCAACTTTGTCATTCAGTTTAAGAACGCCACGTTCCACACGACCAGTAGCAACAGTACCACGGCCAGGGATTGAGAAAACGTCTTCAACTGGCATTAAAAAAGCTTTGTCTTTGTCACGTTCAGGAAGTGGAATGTAAGTATCAACCTGATCCATTAATGCCTGAATTTGAGCTTCACCTTCAGGATCGCCATTCAAACCTTTTAATGCAGAACCCTTAATTACAGGGATATCATCACCAGGGAAACCGTATTTGCTTAAAAGTTCACGAACTTCAAGCTCAACTAATTCCAATAATTCAGGATCATCGACTAAGTCGCATTTGTTTAAAAATACAACCATAGCTGGAACGCCAACCTGTTTTGCAAGCAGGATGTGTTCACGAGTCTGAGGCATAGGGCCATCAGCCGCAGATACAACAAGAATAGCACCGTCCATCTGAGCAGCACCAGTGATCATGTTTTTTACATAGTCAGCGTGGCCTGGACAGTCAACGTGTGCATAGTGACGGGATTCTGTCTGGTATTCAACGTGTGCAGTAGCAATCGTGATACCTCTTTCTTTTTCTTCCGGAGCATTATCAATACTGTCGAAAGAGCGGAAAGAACCCCCGCCTTTTTTTGATAAATACAGCGTAATCGCTGCAGTGAGTGTGGTCTTACCATGGTCAACGTGACCGATAGTTCCGACATTCACGTGTGGCTTGGTTCTTACAAATTTTTCCTTAGCCATTTCTTTCCTCCATAGATCTAAAGCCTATTTAGGCTTAATTCTTCAGCAGTTATCTTTTTTTATTCTGCCTGAATTTAACCATATTGTTACACACGGATTTCGTGTCAACAATTATTTTTATTTTTTAACTTTTTCAAAAATAAGCAGATAATGTTTAGCCATTAAGACTAAGAAGTTTCCTTTGTTCTTCTTTTTTATTTCTGCTTAATCAGTCACTTTCTGTTTCGCATTATCACGAAATCTAAATTTATTTTCTTATATTTCCTGACAAGTTTTATTTTATTAAGACTCAGATTATATCTAATATTATGACTAATCCATATCTCTTATCCAGGCTTTTCATAAACAAATCTTTCAATAACCTGATAATTATCTATCATAATATTTTCTGTATCTTGAAGACCTTCCCATAAATCAACTGTAAGCTTGTCGCAATTACAATGATTCAGTTGATAATGACTTCTGACTATCTTGATTAGTCTTAACTCAACCGCTTTTTTAACAGATAGTTGAGACAGTAGTTTATTTAAAAGAGATTGGCTGTTAGAATGATTATCCAAATTCAGAGAAAATCGTTTTATCAGAGCATGAATCAACATCAGAAAAACGGCATAAGACGATACTCCCCGTTTTCTAAGTTTAGGATATTCTTTTTTATATCTCAGGGCATACAGGCCAAGATCCTTTTTAAAACGAGGTGTTAACTCTTCCCAAAGTATTTTACAAAGCGCATTGATCTGAATAATCGTCAGATTCTGTTTCTGTAAAAATCTTTCCGGTTTATTTCTGCAAATGCATATAGTGCCGCCCGCATACCAGGCAAGACTTAAATCTCCGGCTTTCTTTGGATAATCATGTGTCATTCTTTTAAAAACTACTTTCATACACTCCTCTTGATAACATGATACTCCTATTTCTATAAAAAACAACTTCTTTTTCTTTTAATTCTCTTATCTATCCTGTAGAAAACTCTTTTTTTGGTTTCTCATTCCTTCCGTTACATATCTAACAGCCCTGTGACTTTCCTGCTATTACAAGCGAAAAGGAAAGCAGAATGAAAGAGGAGAGAAAGGAGCATCCGTACAACAAGCATCCTGCTTGTAGAAAAAAAACATCAACTGGCATATAATGACCTGAAAACAAGGATTGACCCTTGGTTATTCCCCTTAATTTTAATGATATTATGCTCCACCGAAATATTTTTCCGTTTCTTTCCGTTTTTCCGTGGTTGATCAATAAAAGTGTCATCGTTGCTCATATTGTCCAGGTTAAATTTCTCATTTATTTCTGCTTACTTTTTGAAAAACTCCTCGTTTTTAAAACCAAAAAGACAAAATCAGCATTTTTGTCCGGGTAAAATATATAGAGCGTGTATCTGATGAAACGAAACACTGTTCATCCGAAATTGTACAAAAGCATTCATAGAACAAAAAAAGCTTGACCAATTTAAACATATCTGTTAATTTTGGCATAAGTGAATAATAAACAGAATAAACAGGCAATTGAAAGATAAAAAAAGATTGTGTTTCATAACAGAAAATCAGCAAAGCCTGAGAAAATATGGGAGATCAAATGCCATATACAACGATCAGAGATAACCGATCAAACGGAAAAGTGGGCGATTTCTTAAAAGAAACCATATCAGAAGATTCTTCTGTTTCTATTGTTTCGGCTTACTTTACCATATACGCATACAACCAGTTGAAAGAAAACCTCGACAAAATAAAAGATTTACGATTTTTATTTGGAGAGCCTACCTTTATCAAGGCAATGGATACCAATAAAAGTCCCAGAGAATTTAAAATAGAAGACGACAAGCTTGTTATACCAGTTGAAAATAGACTCAGCCAAAAAAGAATTGCCAGAGAATGTGCCGACTGGATTCGTCATAAGGTGGAAATCAGATCAATGGTTAAACCCAATTTTCTGCATGGCAAACTCTATCATATCACTCAGAAAGCCGGCATAGAAAAAGCGATAGCAGGAAGCTCCAATTTTACAGTAAATGGGCTTGGATTTGGTTTAAACAGCAATATGGAATTAAACCTCATTATCGACAGTGACAGAGAAAGAAAAGAAATACACGAGTGGTTTAATCAACTCTGGAACGGACCCTCTGATCTGATTCAGGATGTAAAAGAAGAGGTGCTTCGATATTTAAATACGCTGTATGCAGAGAATTCGCCTGAATTCATCTATCATAAAACCCTTTATCATCTTTTTGAAGAATACCTCACAGAACAAAAAAGAGGGGGCTTCTTAGATGAGAATACCGGTTTCTACAATAGTGAAGTATGGAATATGCTTTATGATTTTCAAAAAGACGGTGTAAAAGGGGCAATCAATAAAATCACAAAACACAATGGCTGTATTATTGCGGACAGTGTCGGTTTAGGTAAAACCTTTGAAGCATTGGCCGTTATAAAATATTTTGAACTTTTAAATTACCGTGTGCTTGTCCTCTGCCCAAAAAAATTATCCGGTAACTGGTCAATCTATCAGGCAAATCAAAATCATGTGTTAAATCCCTTTAAAAAAGACAGATTCAATTACACCTTGATGTATCACACCGATTTAGGCAGAGAACGAGGCAGATCATCAGCAAATGGTATCGATTTAGAAACTTTTAACTGGGGTGCTTTTGATTTAATCGTATTGGATGAGTCTCATAATTTCCGTGGAAACCCAATGGAAAGAACAACTGATGAAGGTGAAATCAGGTATAATCGGGCAAAATGGCTCATGGAAAAAATGATTAAGTCCGGAATAAAAACAAAAATCCTGATGCTGTCTGCGACTCCGGTAAACAATGAACTGAAAGATCTCAGAAATCAAATCTCTTACATTACTGAAGGCAAAAGCGATGCACTGCTTGATAGCTCAAAGATTGATGATATAAATCTAACTTTAAAAAATGCTCAAACCAAATTTACGAACTGGGCAAACAGAGATAATCCTGACAAAAGCATGAAAAAACTCTTGGAAGAGCTTGATTCATCATTCTTTAAACTCCTGGATGAGCTCACAATCGCCAGATCAAGAAAACATATTGTGAAATTCTATGATGTCGCCTCAGTTGGCAATTTCCCTAAAAGAAAAAAACCGCTCTCCTTATATCCCAATATTGATTTAACTAATCAGTTTCCTAGTTACGATAAAATTAACAAGATTATACAAGGCTACAAATTATCTGTTTATAATCCATCCGCATTCCTTCAGGATGATAAAAAAGAAAAGTATGAACGAATCGCTAACGGTCAAAATCAAAGATTTAAACAGGCTGATCGTGAAGGTTTTTTGATTGGCATGATGAAAGTGAATTATTTAAAGAGGCTGGAAAGCTCGATAGAATCATTTGAAATATCTCTAAACAGAACCTTAGCTAAGATTAACCGGTTAATTGACAAAATCGTCCATTATCAGATTCATCAGCTGTTACAAGACCAGATTGACACCGATTTATGTAATCCCGATGACGAAGATATTGAAAACAGTATGGATGATAATGAAGACTGGCAGGTTGGTAAGAAATTAAAATTTGATTTAGCTGACTTAAAACTGGATGAGTGGCTGGAGGCTCTGGAAAAAGATAAAATTGCGCTTGAACAGCTCCACCAGGAAGCAAAAAAAGTGGATGCGTCCAAAGATGCAAAGCTGGCGACACTCAAAGAAGAAATTGAAAAAAAAGTAAGAAACCCTATCAATCAGGGGAATAAAAAAGTACTTATTTTTACGGCATTTAGCGATACAGCAGAATATCTTTATCATAATCTTCTGAATTGGGTTAGACATCATCTGCAATTGCATATTGCTCTGGTAGGCGGCTCTATCACACAGACAAGTTATGGCAGAAATGATTTTGAGAATATCCTGTTAAACTTCTCTCCAAAATCCAAAAACAGAAATCAGCTTTTCAAAGAACAAAATCTGCCGGAAATAGATGTTTTGATTGCCACAGATTGTATCAGTGAAGGTCAAAACCTGCAGGATTGTGATTATCTGATTAACTATGATATTCACTGGAATCCGGTCAGAATTATTCAGCGATTTGGTCGTATAGATCGATTAGGCAGTCAAAATGCAAGCATTCAGTTAGTCAACTTTTGGCCAACCAGCGATCTGGATAACTATATCAATCTCAAAGAGAGAGTGGAAGCCCGTATGGCTTTAGTGGATATGACAGCAACAGGAGAAGATAATATCCTGAATACAGAACAGCTCAATGAACTGATTAGTGATGATTTAAGATTTAGAAACAAGCAACTTAAAAAGCTAAAAGAAGAAGTACTTGATTTGGAAGATATGGAAGAAAATATCTCGCTGACGGATTTCTCTCTGAATGATTTTAGAATTGAAATTGATAAATACTTTAAGCAAAACTCAGATAAAATCAAAAACAGCCCTTTAGGTCTATATGCAGTGGTTCCATCACCAGGTGGAGAATATGCGCATCTGACTGATAACCATGAAATCTCAGCTATAGAAATAGAGCTGATTAAACCAGGTCTGATATTTTGTCTCAGTCACAAAACAGAGTTCAATGGATTAAAAAAATTAAATCCGCTATACCCTCATTTTCTGGTTTACATCAAGGAGGACGGAACTGTCCAGTACAATTACACCCATGCTAAATATATATTAGATATCTACCGCACGCTTTGTCAGAATAAAAACACCCCCTATCAGGCATTATGTGATTTATTTAATCAGAAAACTGAAGATTCTGAGAATATGAACGAATATACCCTCTTACTCGGTAAAACAGTAGAGAGCATTACCCGATTATTTACCAGACGAGAAAGAAGCCAGCTTCAAACAAACAGAAGAGCAGTCATTACCTCTGCGTTAAGAGAAATAAGCAGAAATGATGATTTTGAATTAGTCACCTGGCTGATTATATTGTAAAGGACACAAAATGACAAAAGAAGAATTAAAAAGTAACATAGAAAATAATCTCAAAGGCTTCATTCATACAAATAGCCTCACTGAACAGGCAATTAACCTTTTTAAAATACTTGGATATCATACAGACAGAAGAATAGCGCTTGAAAATCATGATAAGGCTGATTTTAGAGAGGATTATATCAATAACGGTCCTAATAATTTTAATGAAACAACAGCTAAAATAAATGATTGGGACTACATTGATATGATGTTTCAGATCACTGATGAAGACCTGAGTAATCAAATTACCATTTTTCAAGACAATGAAGTCAAAAACCAGATCATAGAGTCTTATCTATTTTTTATTTTAGAACTAAATGGAAATGAATATTCAAGAACTGATCTGGCGAAAATAAGCAGAGAAATCAATAAACTCTTTGCTATGCCAGTCATGTTACTGATAAAGTATGACAATAAACTCACCTTGTCTGTGATAAACCGAAGATTGAATAAAAAAGATGAATCTAAGGATGTCCTTGAAAAAGTGACGCTGATTAAAGATATCAACCTTGAAAAGCCTCATCGGGCACATATTGATATTTTAAGTGAACTTTCCCTGACAGCACTGAATGCTCATAATTTTATCGAATTGCACAGGGAATGGCAGAGAGTGCTGGATATTAAAGAACTGAATAATAAATTTTATAAAGAGCTGGCAAATTGGTATTTCTGGGCAGTAGATCAAGTCAAATTCCCTGACGATGCCAGAGGTGATAAAGATCTCAATACCTACAATTCTGAGAATGTCATTCGTATGCTGACCCGCATTATCTTTATCTGGTTCTTAAAAGAAAAGGGCTTAATCCCTGAGAAGATTTTCGATAAAAATGTAGTTAATAACCTGATTAAAAATTTTAATCAGCCAGGTTCAACAGTTTATTATCGGGCAATCTTACAAAACCTGTTTTTTGCAACGCTTAATCAGGAAATAGACAATAGAAAATTTGTAACAGAAGGCTCATTTAATGAGAATAAAAAAGAGCATATGGTAAAAAACCTTTATCGTTACAAAAACGAGTTTTTAATTGACGAATCAGAAATAAAAGAATTATTTAACATTATCCCATTTTTAAATGGTGGTTTATTTGAGTGTTTAGATAAAATTAAAGAAAATGAAAATGAGAAAGCCAGGTATCAGGATGGTTTTACCAGAAATTCTCAAAAGCAAGCAGAAATTCCTGATGAGCTCTTCTTTGGCGCAGAAAAGATAATCGATTTAAGTAAAATTTATGATGATAAAAAGAAAAAAAATGAAAAAGTAAAAGGACTCATTGATATTTTAAACCATTATAAGTTTACGATAGCAGAAAGTACGCCGATAGAAGAAGAGATTGCGTTAGATCCAGAGCTTTTAGGGCGAGTTTTTGAAAACCTTTTAGCCAGTTACAACCCGGAAACACAAACAACTGCCAGAAACCAAACAGGTTCTTTTTATACCCCCCGTGAAATTGTTGATTATATGGTTGATGAATCAGTTAAAAACTATTTAAAAACAGAATTATCAAAGAAATCAAATATGCCAATTCAAGACATTGAGAAAGAACTTGAGAAACTTTTTAATTATTCTGAAGAAAAATTAGATTTTGATGAAGAAGATACTAAAAGACTAATCAATGCTCTCGATTCATGCAAAATTCTTGATCCGGCATGTGGTTCAGGTGCTTTTCCTATGGGTATTCTTCATAAAATGGTTTACCTGTTAAGCAAATTAGACCCATACAATAAGGAATGGATAGATATTCAGAGGCAGAAAGCCATCAAAGAAACAGAAATAGCATTTCAGATTGGTGATAAGAATGAACGAGATACAAGGCTAAGAGAAATTAGTGATGTTTTTGAGCATAATTCGAATGATTACGGGCGAAAATTATATTTAATTGAAAATTGCATCTATGGGGTTGATATACAACCAATTGCTATTCAAATCAGTAAACTTAGATTTTTTATTTCTTTGATTGTCGATCAACATTTAAGAAAAGATCAACCAAATTTTGGTGTTATACCCTTGCCTAACCTGGAGACTAAGTTTGTATCGGCAAATACATTGGTAAATTTAAAAAATAAAGATGAGCAATTAACTATTTTTCATAGTGATTCATACGATGAAATCATAAAAATAGAAAATGAGATAAAAGAAATAAGACAAAAGAACTTTTTTGCCAATAATAGTATCAAGAAAAACAGATTAAAGAAACAAGAAAGAGCAAAAAGAACAGAGTTAAAAAATAAACTGATTGAATTTGGTTATGATGAGAGAGTTTCCTGTCATATATCAGATTGGGATCCTTATAATCATAATGCCTTAAGCAACTGGTTTGATCCGGAATGGATGTTTTGTTATAAAGAAGGCTTTGATATCGTGATTGGTAATCCGCCTTATATACAACTTCAAAAGTTCAAAGGTCAAGCCATTCAAAAAACCTATAAAGAGCAAAATTATCAGTCTTATGACTCAATGGGTGATATCTATGGACTCTTTTATGAAAGGGGACTCGATTTACTTAAAGATAAGGGGCATTTGTGCTATATTACTTCCAATAAATGGATGAGAGCCGGATATGGTGAAAAACTAAGAAAATACTTTATCGGATATAATCCTCAAATCCTCATCGATCTGGGTCCCGGTGTCTTTAAATCGGCAACCGTTGATACCAATATTCTGCTGATTGAAAAAAGTCAGAACCAGAATAATCTGAATGCTTTAACTTACTATGATGACCTGAAAAGCATCAGTGATGCCATGAATTCAGACAGTCTCTGCCTGAACAAACTCACTCAGGATGCTTGGTTTATCGGCAATCCGGCTGAAATCTCTCTCAAAGAAAAGATTGAACGAATCGGAAAACCCCTCAAAGACTGGGATGTAAATATCAATTATGGTATTAAGACAGGTCTTAATGAAGCCTTCATCATCGATACCCCTACGAAAGAGAGACTCTGTGCAGAAGACCCTAAATCGGCAGAGATCATCAAACCTATCCTGCGGGGCAGAGATATCAAACGATATGGCTATGACTGGGCAGGACTGTGGAT
>JAKQQL010000021.1:0-23609 GCA_029564175.1 Candidatus Cloacimonadota bacterium | reverse complement strand
CTAAGAAAAAACATAAAGCTCATACTACGCATACCCCTTGTAGAGCAAGCAACCTGCTTGCTAAGAAAAAACATAAAGATGATACTACGCAAACCCATTGTAGAGCAAGCAACCTGCTTGCTAAGAAAAAGCATAAAGATGGTTCAACGCAAACTGGTAGTTTGCGCTACAACACCACGCAAACCCATTGTAGAGCAAGCAACCTGCTTGCTAAGAAAAAGCATAATGCTGATACTACGCAAATCCGTTGTAGAGCAAGCAACCTGCTTGCTAAGAAAAAACATAATGCTGATAATACGCAAACTGGTAGTTTGCGCTACAACACATACTTATCACATTACCTGTACAAATTGATGGATAAATAATGAATAGACTTAGTTATCAACCATTTTATAGAAGAAGATTACCACATATCCAACAAGATTATGCGGTAATTGCTATTACATTCAGATTGGCATTTACACTTCCAAATGAAGTCCTAATTCTTTTAAGAAAAGAAAAAATGATATACCAGGAGACTATAAATAAATTAGAAAAAGAAGAAAAAGAACTTTATCGCAAGTCTTTCAGAAAAAATTATTATGAACGCTATGATGAATTTTTAGCCGGAATTCAGAATGATAAATCCTATTTACAGAATCCGGTGTTTGTTGAAATCGTTCAAGACTGCTTACATTACTGGCATAATAAAAGGTATTTGCTTTATTCTTACTGTGTGATGCCAAATCATGTTCATCTTTTAATTGAACCAATTAAAAACAAGGATAATTTAGTTTTTCCCATATCAAAGATCATGCACAGCATCAAAAGCTATTCTGCTAATAAGTGTAATGGTATTCTTAAAGAGAACAAAGCATTTTGGATGCATGAGAATTATGACCACATGGTTCGAAATGAAAAGGATTTTATGCATGAATTTTATTATATTTTAAATAATCCTGTAAAAGCAGGATTGACAGATGACTATCAAAAATGGCCTTATACTTATATCAATCAGGAGATCTTTGGAAATGATATTTAATGTAGTAGAGCAAGCAACCTGCTTGCTAAGTAAAAGCATAAAGCTGATACTACGCAAACTCGTTGTAGAGCAAGCAACCTGCTTGCTAAGTAAAAGCATAAAGCTGATACTACGTAAACCTATTGTAGAGCAAGCAACCTGCTTGCTAAGAAAAAGCATAAAGCTGATATTACGCAAACTGGTAGTTTGCGATACAACACAACGCAAACCCATTGTAGAGCAAGCAACCTGCTTGCTAAGAAAAAGTATAAAGATGATTCAACGCAAACTGGTAGTAGAGCAAGCAACCTGCTTGCTAAGAAAAAACATAAAGCTGGTACTACGCAAACTGGTAGCTTGCGCTACAACACTATACCAACGCAAACCCATTGTAGAGCAAGCAACCTGCTTGCTAAGAAAAAGCATAAAGCTGGTACTACGCAAACTGGTAGTTTGCGCTACAACACAATACAAACCTATTGTAGAGCAAGCAACCTGCTTGCTAAGAAAAAACATAAAGATGGTTCAACGCAAACTAGTAGTTTGCGATACAACACAAACTCGTTGTAGAGCAAGCAACCTGCTTGCTAAGTAAAAGCATAAAGATGATAATACGCAAACTAGTAGTTTGCGCTACAACACTATACCAACGCAAACCCATTGTAGAGCAAGCAACCTGCTTGCTAAGAAAAAGCTTAAAGCTGGTACTACGCAAACTGGTAGTTTGCGCTACAACACAAAACAAACTGGTAGTTTGCGCTACAATAACAGGAGATTAAATGAATGACAGCAATTTAGAATTACAAAAACTTTCTGATTTACAGACGATTTTAATGAATATTGCAACTAAATATATCAATGTTGAGCTGAGAGACGTAGAGAATATTATTAACAAGACCTTAGGGGAGCTGGCAACCTTTGTTAAAGCTGACAGGGCTTATATCTTTGATTATGACTGGGTAAATGATGTCTGCAACAATACCTATGAATGGTGTGCTGAAGGCATCAGCCCTGAGATTGAAAATTTACAGCAGGTGCCCCTGGAATTAATTCCTTACTGGGTAGAGACCCACAAAAGAGGGGATACCATGTATATCCCGGATGTATATGCGCTCGAAGAAACTGACGGGGTCAGAGTCATTCTCGAACCTCAGGGCGTAAAAAGCCTGATAACGATTGCAATCATGGACAAAGGAGATTGTACGGGATTTGTCGGCTTTGATTCTGTTAGCAATTATCATAATTATACAGAGAAAGAGAGAGATATCCTTCTCCTCTTTGCTCAGATGCTGGTGAATGTACGAAACAGACAGAAAACCGATATGAGCCTGAAACAATACGCCCTGGAACTCGAAGAAAAGAATAAACACCTCGACCTGGCTTTACAGAAAGCAAATGCAGCCAGTCAGGCTAAATCTGAATTCTTAGCCAATATGAGCCATGAAATCAGGACTCCATTGAATGCGGTTATCGGCTTTACGGAGTTACTCTTGCAAACCCCTCTCAACAATACTCAAAAACAATATGCCAGTAATGCCAATATCTCAGGGCAGGCACTACTCGGTATCGTAAATGATATTCTTGATTTCTCCAAGATTGAAGCAGGAAAGCTTGAGCTTGATATCATAAAAAGCAACGTGGTTCAGATGATGGAACAATGTGCAGACATTATCAAATATCATGCCTCTAAAAAAGGATTGGAACTGCTTTTGAACATTCCTCTGGATATTAGTCAAACAGCAGAATTTGACCCAATCCGTCTAAAACAGATCATTATCAATTTACTAAATAATGCAGTAAAGTTCACTGAAAAAGGCGAAGTTGAGCTCAAAGTAACGTATCATCAGGTAGATAACGCACTGGCTGATTATCGCTTTTCTGTGAGAGATACCGGAATCGGTTTATCAGAAGAACAAAAAACAAAACTCTTCAAAGCCTTTTCTCAGGCAGACAGTTCAACGACCAGAAAGTACGGCGGAACGGGTCTGGGTTTGATTATTTCCAACATGCTGGCAGAGAAAATGGGAGGTAAGATTGAACTGAATAGTGAGCCTGGCAAAGGGTCTGAATTTTATTTTACAGTCAGAACCCGCCATTTCCCTGAAGAAATGCAAGAGACAGATCAAGAATTACCGGTAAAAAGAGTACTGGTCATTGATGACAATGAGAACAACCGGATGATACTGGAACATAATCTGAAACACTGGGGTATTGATTATGAAGGCTGTGACAATGGACTTACTGCCATGAATATTCTCAGTACCAAAGAGCCTTTTGATCTGATTATCGTAGATTATCACATGCCTTATCTGGATGGACTGGAAACCATACGCCTCATCAGAGAAAAGCTCAAACTCAGTCCGGATAAGATGCCGGTTATTTTGCTTCATAGCTCTTCTGATGATCAAAAACTGCATCAGGCTTGTCAATTGATGGGGATTCGTTTTCATCTTGTTAAACCTGTTAAGGCACAGGAATTATATCAGTTCATTAAAAACCTGCCCCAACACTTGAATTTAAATGAAACTCAGGCACCTCAAGCAACTAAAATACCCGATGGTTTTCATACAGAACAAAAAATTAAGATACTCATTGCTGATGATGTCTTGCTCAATATTCACCTGATACAGGCGCTGATTGAAAAATTGGATTGTCAGACAGAAATTATTGAGGCTTACAATGGAGATGAAGCAGTCAGATATTATCATCAGTACAAGCCCAATCTTGTCTTCATGGATATTCAGATGCCTGTTAAAAATGGTTACGAAGCCAGTTTAGAAATCAGAAAATATGAAAAAGAACATCACCTGTACACCCCCATTATTGCCATTACAGCAGGTGCTCTGAAAGATGAACGCGAAAAATGCAAACAAGCAGGAATGGATGATTTTTTAACCAAGCCAATTGATCAATCTCAGTTTAATGATATTTTTGTAAGATATTTCAATGTCAATCTAAAAAGTGAACCCGTCTATCAAAATGAGAATAAAAGTAAAAACATACATTTTGACAGTGATGGATTACTGCATAAAGTGTCGGGTAACCATGAATTTATGAAAGATATGATTGCCCTGAGTTACAGGCAAAATGCCAGAGATCTGGATAACCTGAAATTAGCAATCGAAACACAGGATAAAGATAATATCAAACTGCTGGCTCATAAATTGAAAGGCTCTAATGCCAATACCTGTATGCAAATGATGTCAGATATTGCCAAAAAGCTGGAGCATTCATTTGATACTGATAAAAAACAGCAAATGATTCTGCTGATGCAATTACAACAGGAATTTGAATTATTAACGGAAGAAGTATATAAATACTGGGAGGTTTTATGACAGAGAAGAAAAACATTTTAATAATTGATGACGATATGATTAGTATTCATATGGGCATGATGATTTTAAAAGAGCTTGAATTTGAAGCGGATCATGCAGAAAATGGTCAGGAAGCGCTTGAAAGATTAAGTCAGAAACAGTATGATCTGATTTTACTAGATATTATGATGCCTGAAATGTCAGGATTTGATCTTGCAGGTCATCTCAAAAAAAATCCTGCAACTGCCGATATCCCTATCATTTTCCTTACTTCTCTCAATGATCCGGTTACCATTGCTGAAGCCTTCAGATTGGGAGGCAATGAATATATCAGTAAACCATTTAACAATCTGGAGTTTCTGGTCAGAGTGAAAAATCAGATTACACTTTCAGAATACAATAAACGGCTCAAAGAAGATAAACAAACGCTTCAGTATTTACTGGATGATGCGACTAAACAACTGATAAAAAAAGAAAAGGAAGCTGCTTATGCAGAAGTGATTCAAGGAATTGTTCATAACCTCAGAGCACCTATAACCATTGCTAAACAGCGTGTTGAGCTCATGGAAATCAGAAATGAAGATATCCTTCAAAATGGGGGTTATCAGGTGATGACAAATGAATCATTGCTAGGCTATATCAGCCTGATGCAAAAAAGTTACAAGATTGTTGATCAGGCGATTGAACGTATCAACAAAATGGTCAATTCTCTACTGGTAAAGAGCGCAAATGATCATAATGAGGATATCGAAATTTTTGATTTAAATGAAATGATTGATCATGAGTTGAATTTCTTCTCTGCCAACCAATTCTTTAAACATGAAGTCAACAAAAACTTTATCCGTGCTGATTATCCCTTACCCTTAAAAGCTTCAGTAGCTGTGATATCCCAAGTCTTCGGCAATATCTTAAAAAATGCGATTGAAGAACTTTACACGATTGAATCTCCTGAGATAGTTATTAGCAGTGGTTTGGAAAAAGACTATGTCTGGTTTTCTGTTAAAGATAATGGACATGGAATTCCAAACGAGATTCAGGATAAGATTTTCAATCCTTTCTTTACAACAAAACCAAGAGAGAAGGGTGATGATGAGAATGCACCCATTGGCACAGGATTGGGTTTGCATTTCAGTTATAAAGCCATCAACGACCTGAACGGCTTTATCCGTTTAAATTCTACTCCTGGTGAAGGCACCGAATTTAAAGTCTATATCCCCCTATGCAAAGATAATTCTGTGTAATAATCAGATTTCTGTAGGTATGATCACCTCCCTCTGTGTATCAAACTAATTTCTTTTCTCGCAAAGCACGCAATGTTCGCAAAGAAAAGCTTGTCCTTACAGAAAACAAAACAACTGGTACGTGATAAAATTCCCCTCCTGTGGAGGGGTGCCCCTTTGGGGCGGGGTGGTAAGTTCGCTTAGTTGTAGCGCAAGCAACCTGCTTGCGAATGTAAATTTACATGCTTTTCGTGGTGATTCAAACAATGTATCATGCGGAGAAGATTGTATCAAAATCAACTGCTCTTGACAGGAATTTAACTCATTCATAATTCATCATTTATCATTCTCAATTAAACTAACCGCCTCCCTGATCCGTAGGGATTTGCGAAACGGAGCTTGCGAAGTGCCGTAAATCCGAAAAACAGAATGAAAATCACCTCGATCTATGTTTCAAACAGTTTTCTTTTCTCGCAAAGAACGCAAAGATCGCAAAGAAAAATGGGTGCCTACAGCGGTTAAAATGACTGGTACGTAATATAATTCCGCTCCTGTGGAGGGGTGCCCTATTGGGGTGGGGTGGTAAGTTCGCTTAGTTGTAGCGCAAGCAACCTGCTTGCGAATGTAAATTTTTTATGCTTTTCGTGGTGATTCAAACAATTTATCATTCACAATTAAACAAACCGCCTCCCTTACAACTTAACAGATCATCTTGCTTGCAGCTTTTCTACAAGCGGGACGCTTGTAGTACGGGTATTGACGACTTAACGGATCATCCTGCTTGCAGCTTTTCTACAAGCGGGACGCTTGTAGTACGCAGAAAATAATATAAAAAAAGCTTAACTTTAGTCTCAGAATTCTCTAGAATAAGGGCAAATAGTCAAATGGAGGGTTTATGTTAAACTACAAGAATATGATGATGGGTAAAAAGCTTCAGGTTTCCATCCTCATGGTGCTGATACCAGCATTTATTATCTTGTTACTTATCAGTTCAATTTTAACGAACAGTGTCATTAAAGAGATTGTTTTGCGCGAGGTTACACAGACGGCATACCGTTACGGGCACATGACGCAGGCTCAGCTAGAAGAAAGTCTCACAATGGCAAGAGCATTATCCCAGTCATTTGCAGCCCACAAAGATCAGAACACTTTGAGCAGAAATGATTTGAACATTACGCTCAAACGTATTCTTGAAGACAATCCTGCTATTCTGGGGGTATGGTCTATCTGGGAGCCTAATGCACTGGACGGAAATGATGCAGGCTATGTCAATGCTGAAGGTCATGATGCAAATGGCAGATATGTGGGATACTGGAACCGTATTGGTGGTATTCATCTGGAAGCCTGTGTGGATTATGATAAAGAAAGTCCACAGTCAGATTATTATAAAAAACCACTCCAGTCTAAAAAAGAAGTCGTAATGGATCCCATCAGTTATGAGATTGCCGGCAAGAATACAATGGTTGTCAGTCTTTGTGCACCAATTATCGGTGCTTCAGGCGAAGTATATGGTGTAACAGGTATTGATTTATCAATGGAATATTTTCAGGAAATGGTAGGTAAGATTCAACCTTATCCAAACAGCTATTCCTGTCTCATGAGTAATAATGGTGCCTTTGTCGCTCATCCAAGTCCGGATGCAGTGGGTAAAATCATTGGTGATCTGGATAATGCCCCTCAAAAAGAAGAAATGAAATCCTCAGTTCGTGAAGGCAAGGAATTCATGATTGAAAAGAAATCTTATACCAGTAAAAACCCAAGTTATCAAATCTTTGTTCCATTCCCACTGGGTCGTTCTGAATCCTTCTGGAGTTTGGGGATTGTGATTGATAAGGCACAGATCAGCCGATATGCCTTGAAAATGATCATAGTTCAGGCAATTTCATATATTTTAGTGATTTTTGCTATGATCATTCTGGTGATTTATGTGAGTAAAAAGCTGGTCGCTCCAATCAAGCATCTGGTAGAAATATTTAAAGATTTATCAGAAGGAGAAGGAGATCTCAGAATCCGAATACCCGTTCAGTCTGATGATGAAGTCGGACAGGTCGGTAAGTATTTTAATCTCTTTATCGAAAAACTGCATGACATTGTCAAAGGCATAATCCAGATAAATCAGTCGCTTGTCCAACAGGCAAAAGAAATGTATCAGTCCTCCGATGTGCTTTCAACTCAGGCAGAAACGCTTAATTTGCAGGTAGATAATGTCTCGGCTGCCAGTGAAGAAATCAATACCAATATCAACGTCATTGCCAGCGGTGCCGAAGAAGCGTCCTCAAATGTTCAAACCGTTGCTGAAACTGCCCATCACATGTCAGAAGAAGTCAATACCGTTGCTGCAGCTGCAGAACAAACCTCTGCCAATGTCAACGATGTATCAAAAGCCGTTTCCAATGTGGCAAAAAATATTGATAATACCACTGAAAGTATGCACAGTATCCTGACGGGCATCAATAATACTGCCGCTGCTATTGAAGAAATGAGCGTTTCTATTGCTGAAATATCCAGAAATACACAACATGCCTCTGTGATTTCCACCGAAGCTGACAAAGAGGCAAAAACCGCTGCCGAATCGATGATAGAACTGAGAAATATCGCTCAATCCATAGGTAAAATCGTTAAAGTGATTTCTGACATTGCCGATCAAACCAATATGCTGGCACTCAATGCCACGATCGAAGCCGCTTCAGCTGGTGAAGCCGGTAAAGGCTTTGCTGTTGTAGCAAATGAAGTTAAAGAACTGGCTAAACAAACATCTGTGGCTACTGAAAAAATCTCAACCGATATTGATCAGGTACAGTCTGCAACGATTAAAGCAGTCGAAATTATTGAAAAGATTGCCGGTATTATTCAAAATATCAATCAGACTAATACCGTGATTGCTTCCAGTATTGAAGAACAATCCATCACCACCAATGAGATTTCCAATGCCGTTGGAAATGTGGCTAATGAGACTTCTCAAATGGAAAAATACATCTCTGATATTGACAGAAATGTTAAAAATGTAACAAAGAACATGAATGAGGCTGGTCTGGCAGTCAACCAGATTGCCCAGGCAAGTACCTCCTCCGCAAAATCAGCCAATGAAGTAGCAGTAAACTCATCTGAAGCCAATCAGGGTGTCGCTGAAATTGCACGCAGTATTCAGCAGATTTCTGTTGGTATGAATGAGATTAACGGCATTGTTCAAAAACTGGCTGATGCCTCTCAAATCAATAATTCCACCTCGAATGCCATCAATCAAAACTCTAAGCAGTTGGATCAGCTGACAAATCAGTTGAATGAGCTGATACGCCGATTTAAAGTATAAACGCTTTATTCTTTACTAACCCGTTATATCTCGGATATAGCGGATTTTTCTTTGTTTGATCAGACGGTAATCATCTTTTACTGATTTGACAATAAAAGGGGTTTCAATCGAATTTCAATTCTCGCAAAGCACGGAAAGAAAAAACTGGGTAATAAGTAGATTCCCGTAGGAATGAACACCTCCCTGTCCGTAGGGATGTGCGAAACGGAGCTTGCGAAGTGCCGTACATCCGAAAAACAGAAAGAAAATCTCCTCGATTTGTGTACAAACAGTTATCCAAAGCGGATTTACGGCGCTTCGCTTCGAAAATCCCTACAAACCTTTCATTCTCCGCGACTCCGCGTGAAATACATTTTCTACAAGCATGATATTCGTAGTACGGGTTGTTTCTCATTGACTCTCTAAAATCCCCTATATTACAGCTTAGAACTTAAACTTTGCAATATTGCAAAAAAACCTTGACAAATAAAGATACGATTGTAATATCGAATCCGAAATAAGATATTTTACAAATTGATATTGATGGGTTTAACTCTGGTATGGAGGCGATTATGACAAGACCATTAAAGGAAGGTTTAGATTATTTTCCGCATGATGTCGATGCCAGTACAGACGAGAAGATTGAGGTTTTGACCAGTTTGTACGGAAATGACGGCTATGCGTTTTACTTTATCATGCTTGAGCGGATTTACAGAAACACCGGTTGTTTTATTGATATCTCCAATGAGGAAAAGAAGCAAGAAATTTTTTTGATTTTAAGTAAAAAGATGCGCTTGTCACTTAAAACTTTTAAGAAAATACTGGAAACAGCGCTGGAATACAACTTGTTTGACCGAGCGCTTTATCAACAAGGCAAAATTAGCAGTGAAGCCATTCAAAAACGTGCAGCAATTGTTTTTAAAAAACGTAAGGATATGCAGTTAAGGTATATGAGTAAAACAGGAAAAACGCTGGTTTCTGACGCAGAAAACACTTCAGAATGGACTGTTTCTGGTGAAAATATCCTGTCAGATTCAACACAAAGTAAAGAAAAGAAAAGTAAAGAAAAGCATCTGTCTGAAGAATTTTCTCCAGAAGCACCGCAACATAAATCAGATTCAGATGATAAGGATCATGATGATTTGTGTAAAAGAATGATAGCGCTGGGTGTGAATCAAAAACAGGCAGACAAAATCATTTGCACTTATGACTATGATTTTATTCAGAGGAAATTATCTCAGATTATTGAAAAAAACAAGTGTTCACCTGTTCAAAATATGCCGGCTTACATTATCAAAGTATTTCAAAATGCCTCTGCAGAGAGTCTTTACGAACTTCAAAAAAAACAAAAAGCGGAAGAATTGCAACAAAAAAAAGAAAAAGAAATCGCTGCAAAAAAACAAAAGGAAGTGGAGGAAGCTGAAAGTGCAAGGATTTTTCAAAAAATTACTGATGAACTGATAGAAAAAGCTGATGTGAATATACGAGCGGATTTTTACAATCAAATCATCAAAAACAGTAGTGTATATAAGAAATTTTTTGATAAAGAAGGCTATAACAATCTGATAATCAATGCAATATTCCGAAAATATCTGTATGATAAATATTGCCAAAATCAAAAATCAACAAATCACAGCCCCTAATCTTGACATACGATTGAATAGGAAAGGATAAGGGAAGGAAAAGGAAAGGAAAGGAGATTTTTATGAAAAATAATGCGAATTTATCCAACAAAAAGAAAGACTTTTACCTGTTATTTTTAATACAACATCAAGGTGAAACATTCAAACCAGAAGTCTTACTTTTTCTGAAAGAATACTATATCAAAAACAAACAATTTTACCCTGGCAATGAAATCAATGTCAACGTTATCACAGAAGAAGCGCTTCCATTCTGTGATTATCAAACAATCAATGACATCAAAAAAAGAATGAATTACCTGATTGAACTGATTGCTGCATGTCAGCAATGTCAAAATTCAAATAAGCAGGCAGAAGCCAAAAAAGAACTGAATTTTCTGACAGACTATCTCATCAGAGCAACTCATAAAAACGGACAAATCAGAAATATGGATTCTAGTCAGCAACGCCTGAAAAAGTCAGTCCTCAAATCTATCAACAGAAGCATTAATTCTCTGGCAAAATCAGATCCGGAACAGGCTCATCAAATCAAAACGCAATTGCAGATCAGTCCCGAGATCGGTATAATAACAACTTCCACAAATGTTTAGGTCTGTTATACGGGTAGCATTTGCCTGCACTACCAGCATCTTGCTGGTAAAAAATCAAGCTCATTCGGAGGTGCGGAGAAGCGTTTTGCAGGAAATAATCATTACGTAGGGGCAACCCTCGCGGTTGCCCTTGTAAGCATGATTGAAGCCAAATGTCATAAAATGAACATACCGCATAAACGAACGTAGCACCCCGTCACTCCGTGACATCCCTCCACAGGAGGAGAATTGTTCGCTACTTTTCTCAAACCCTCTACAGATCTCTTACTCTCCGCCCCTCCGCACCTTCGTGTGAAGTACAATTTCAGATTTAATGTATTCAATGTATTTTTTATTTTTAAAAGCATACCATTCTTTTTGGACATCAGGATATCTTGCCAGTATATCTTTAAAGTTTCTGAAAGGTTTTGCAAAAGAGATGGCATCAGATAAGCGTTCTGCAATTCTTTCGTCTGTAATGGTTTCGATAAAAGCTTCCATAAACTTGTAAGCCGTATGGCTATCTGGCTTTTCGATCTTGATAAAGTCTTCCTTATGTTCATAGACAAATTCTGAAGCTTCATCAAGATCTTCATCTAAACACTCTGAAAATTTTTCAGGAAACACGTAAGTAGGTTCCATTGTTTTGATATTCAGATAACAGATCATTTCCATGTCTATATTGTTTGCAATATCCTGTACCAGTTCGTCAGATAACTTTAACATAAGCGTTTTCCCTTACTTTAATTTTAAAATCTTTTGACTGATTGTCTGATTTTCAGACTGAATTCTCACAAAATAAATACCGGAGGGCATATCCTGATGTTGATCATTCTTACCATCCCAATCTATCATTTTTTCTGAGCCGGAAGATTGATTTGGAGTCAATTCTCTGACTTTTTGCCCTTTAATATTGTAAACTGAGACTTTAGGCTGAACAGGGCTGTTGATCTTGATACGGCACTGTCCTTTAAATGGATTGGGATAGATCTCAGCCAACTTGTTTATTGCCGGTATAGTAGGGTCAGAACTGCCCTGAACAGGCTGAATTCTGAAAATATTGATGTTTGGATGTCTATAAATGTAAACCACCTCTTGAGAATGATGTATCGAGCCAAAATAAGCATCTGAAGAATGATCAAATACAAAAGGATAAGTTCTGATACGCTCATCAGTAAAATCTACCAGATTAAAATTCATCGCCTGATTCTCTCCACGGCTGATAGCCAGAGCATAATCCTCTCCTGAAGGAACTAAGGTAAGAGGTTCGCCGTATGGACTCAAATCAGGAAAAACGTCACTTTCATCTAAATGATTAAAAGGGCTGATTACATCAATTTGGTAAGTTCTAAATTCATTGATACCCATATTTTCACTGACATAATGCGTTAGAAAAGTACTGTCACTGAGTGTACAGATACCACTAAACAAATCTGGTGAAAAGCCTTCCAGCCAGCTTGAACTGAGTCCATAACGATTGACGGAATCATTTTCAAACCAGATAATCAAGGAAGTCGAATAAAAAACACAGTTATGCTCCATAGTAAAATAGTAACGATTACAGAATCTCTGCGTAAAACTGTAACCAATCGTACCAATACCCCAAATCCCTGTATAGGAATTCACAATTTCACCATTTCGAATCAAAAGTGCATTGCCATTATATGACATATAATCATAAGCAATCGTGTATTCCCCAAAGCTTTGAAAACCAATGCTTTCAGTTAAACTTGGTTCATTTTGGATTAAAAGAGTGATCTCATGAGTTTCCAGATTTATTTTATATATATTGAGCCCTTGATTATCCGGATAAGACACATTTGAAAGATAGACCAACTGATCATTGGCGATATGGATTAACCCAGGATCATAATAGTCCAGGTCAATAGATGAGATATCAATATCATGATATTCCATACCATAACTGCGTGAAAAAATAATGAATAAATGATCGTTGAATTTGAAAATAGCCGTATAAACCCCATTGATAAATTCGCTCTTGACATTCAAATAAACTGGCACTTCTCCGTGTGCTTCAGGTATATCTAAACTAAACACATTCAAAAAAGCGGTGGACTCGCCATTAGGAAAAACACTTGCTTTTGACAAGGAAAACTGACGATCATTAAATGCATATTTGTAAGAAACCAGCGTATCTCCTTCTAATCCAACACAGGTAAGATTGCCATACAAGGATTCTGTAACAGTAAACTGCCCGACATGGGACACACCCATCTCTAACTGTGCTGTCAAAAACTGGGTAAATGTGAGAATGATAAAAAATAACAATAATCTTATACGCTTTTGCATGATAACTCCTTTCATTTCTAGTCTGTATTTGCTCTGACAAATAAGACCTGTATATACATCTAATTCAATTCCTTCTTTTCGTCAACAAATATGTGAAAAAAGTTTTCAGGACGAAACAGTCATTCATCCACATCATTCACATTTAAACGTAGCACCCCGTCAAAGGAGTTGAATTCTGCGCTACTTCTATCTGCAAGCAGGATGCTCGCAGTACGGTTATTTTTTTACATAGTGTTAAGTTCATACTTTTTAAGGATATTGTTGATGATCCCTTTTTGTTTTAACTTTTTTATTTCGTTCAGGAAAGCCTTTTTAGTTTCGGGATCTGCATTTTTATTGATGCCAATATGGTAGATAATCTGTTTATGGTCTTTCAGATACTTGACATTTTTAAGTTTAAGATCTTTTATAATGGAATATCCGACTGCTTTATTGGAATAAACGGATTCAATGCGTTTGTTTTCAAGTTTTCTAAAAGCGGCTTCATCATCGGTGGTCATATCAATCTGAAGGGGCATTGTTAAGGAAAATTCATTGAGGGATTCAGAAGTAAAGGAGGGTCCATAGACGCCTACTCTTGTATTTTTCAGTTTTGTGAAGTCATTTTCAAAGATAGAAGCATATTCCTGATTTACAAAGAATCCATATTCTCCTTTTGCTAAAGACTCAGATATTTCAAAATGGTCTTCCCGTTCTTTAAACTTAGCGATAAAAAAGAGCCCGCTGTTGTTGTTTATTTCAGCATTTTTCACAGCCAGTCGCCAGGGAGAGATGATGATTTTATACTCAATACCGGCCTTTTTACAGGCTTCATGAATCATTTCAGCGCCTGGACCAACGGCTTTGTTGTTTTCAGAATAGATGTAAGGTTTAAATTCCTGAGTGTAAAAGGTCATGGACTGCAGACTAAACAGCTTCATGATTATCAAAAACAGTGTGGCACAAAAGATTATTCTTTTCATCTCATTGCTCCCTGCAAATATGTGTTGTGGATCAGATCAATATACTTTCTCTTTATCTTATATCGTCATTTTTTGAAAAAGTCAAGAGATATTTTTGAGTTTTGTGAATAAATTTAATCGTTCTGGACTAATAAGTCTCATCATAATCACTTCATTTGAAAAAAATCACATTTTTTAAAAAAGATTATTGACGAAAAACAATATATGAATTATATGTATTCTAGCAAGGGAGGTCAGATGTATAAGACACATAGTGATGAAAATAATTCACAGATTTTTGAGAGTAAAATCCAAACCAAAAAGGTAGATAACATTATCGTTTTCTTTCATAAAAGAGACCAGTTGCCCACTCTTAATTTGCCGGATAAACATCTGATTTTGATTTATAATGAAAGTAAAGACATCATGGATGGCGATATCCAGATGAACTTCTTCTGTAAATCCATAAGCTTCGTCAGTCAGGATACCTGGCTTGATATACTAAATCATAAAAAGAAAATCATTGTGGATGATAAAACCAGCTTTAGCACCGAGATATTCACTTCTACAATCAGACATCTGAGTGAAAATATGCAAGATTGTATTCAGGCAGCCAGTATTTCACTTGAATTGGAACTCATCCCCAAAGATAAAGAAGTGCTGGTCATGAGCGGAACAGGCCGTTATCTAGATACACTGGTTCTGATAGAACCTGCTCCTCTTTCCAAAATTCATCTTTCTAAAATTAAAGAAGTCCTTTGTGAGCCGGAAACCGTACTCTAAAGGATTTGCTCTATCCTAATCAGAAAGGAGATTACATGAGACAACTTAATATAGAAAATGAAGTCGCCCGAATCGTTGCTTTTATTCAAAATAAATTGAAAAGTACCGGATTTTCTAAGACAATCGTTGGCTTATCCGGTGGAATTGATTCTGCGCTGACTGCAAGCCTGTGTGTAAAAGCATTGGGCAGTCAAAATGTGTACGGGGTGATGATGCCTTATAAAAACTCACATCCGGACAGTCTGGGACATGCCTCCCTCCTGGCACAACATCTGAATATTTCTTATCAGGTCGTTGATATATCACCCATGGTGGATGAATACTTCAAACATTATGCACCAGATGCAGATTTGCTCCGAAAAGGCAATTATATGGCTCGTATCAGAATGTGTACCCTGTTCGATTTGTCAGCAAAACACCAGGCGATCGTTGCAGGTACCAGCAATAAATCTGAACTCTATGTCGGCTATTGCACCCAATATGGTGATTCGGCCTGTGGTTTTGAACCTATCGGACATCTCTATAAAACAGAAGTCAAAGCAATGTCTGAATATCTGAATATACCTGGCCCCATTATTAAGAAAAAACCAACCGCTGATTTGTGGGCAGGACAAACTGACGAAGAGGAATTGGGCATCACCTATGCAAGCCTTGATGAGATTCTGTACCAATTGATCGATTTAAAGAAAAGCGATCAGGATATACTCATGAGTTCTGTCGAAAAACATCAGCTGGAACTGGTTCATAAAAAAATCAGACAGAGTGAATTCAAACGACAGATGCCTGATATGATGGAATAAATTTGATATAGACGTGCTGTACCGCAAGCTACCAGCTTGTGATAGTCGTTGTACCGCAAGCTACCAGCTTGCGAAATTCGTACTGTGAGCTACCAGCTTGCGATGTCATTGTACTGCAAGCTACCAGCTTGCAGAAAAAGTTGTAATGCAAGCTACCAGCTTGCGAAAATACACATTACCTACAAAGCAAGATGCTTGTAGTACTACTGTAGATCGACCTCCTGGTCGTTAAGTCACATAGCAGTGAAATGAATCATTATCGGAGACATATATGCTGTTTAGCAGAAACCGTTGTAAAGAATGCAAAAAAATCATCGGACATCGATACTGTTTGAGAAAAGGCAAACACATTTGCTGGCATTGCTGTAATCAGATGAGATCTGACTTTAAATGTCCTGTAACCTGTGAATATCATTTGAAATCAGCAGATCCTGAACAAAAAAAACTGGCAATCAACGCCAAAGTGGATTCTAAAAGTGAATTAGACGAGTTAAACCATCTGATTGCAGATTACTGGATGAATCATCAGGCAGAAGAGCTGGATTTGGATATACCGGTTTTAATGATAAACGATGAAAGTAAAAAGCAAAAGCTTCATCATTTTTTATTATCGGTAGAATTTCCAGAAGATACAAAAGCTTATTTATTTAAGCGTTTAGGTTTTTCATATAAAGCGCAAAACAGTGAAAAACATTTTGAAGATGATGCGCTCACATATATGGAACTTCTTTTAGAAGGCAACTTTGAAGAGGCTTTGAAGCGGTATGTCCCCTGGCAGTTAAGTGATAATGAGTATAATCATGAATTGTTACTGGCGCATTTTAAGAGTCATCATTCTATCCGCAAATTATCTCATTTTAGTCTGATTGCTTCCGGCATGTCTGCTCAGGCAAAAGAGGCATTTGTAAGTTTTGAACTGAATAATAATCAGGAATTTACCCTAATTCTGACACCTCAGGATAATCATTGGTCTGTTCGTTATCAGGCATTTGGTGCGGTTAATCTGGTACGTACAGAAAATGAAGCCTTACGTTTTATTGCAGGAGCGCTGGCAAAACAAGAGATCGAAACCGCCTACCGTTATCTGACCAATTATAAACAAATCTATTTCTTCTCGGCAGACCTTTACTACTATGAAGGCCTCTATTACAGTATCAGAGGCGAAATGAAACATGCCAAAAATGCTTATGAAACAGCCATTGCGCTTGATCCTTTCTTTGTGGAAAGTTATTATAACCTCGCTTTTATCTGGCAGGCAGAAAATAAAATGGATAAAGCTAAAATGCTCTATTACCAGATTTTGAAAATCAAACCGGATTACCTCAATGCACTTAATAATCTGGGAACGATCTGTCTGTTCGAAAAGAATGTAACAGAAGCCACCAAACTATTTGAAAAATGCCTGGAAATTGACCCTAACTATGAGTATGCCCAGAAGAATCTGGAAAAAATCAAAGAGATTTTCTAATCGTGTTAAACTCCAGGATGGCAGACAGTAACGTAAGCTACCCGCTTGCGATATAGTCACCCAATCTAATTATAGAAACAGGATATTTATGGCTTACCAGGAAAAATACATGAAGCTTGCCATAGAGACTGCCGAAAAAGGACGCTTTCTCAGCCGGCCTAATCCATTTGTCGGGGCAGTCATAGTGAAAGACGATACCGTTATTGGCTTGGGATATACCCAAAAGTGTGGTTCAGATCATGCAGAGATTGTCGCCTTAAAACAAGCCGGAGATCAGGCAAAAGGAGCATCACTCTATGTAACCCTGGAACCTTGCTGTCATTATGGTAAGACACCCCCCTGTACTGAGGCGATTATTAAGGCAGGGATAAAACATGTTTATGCCGGCCTGAGTGATCCCAATCCAGCCGTAAACGGAAAAGGTTTTGGTTATCTGTTACAGGCTGATATAGAAGTAGAATTTGGTTTTATGGCAGAGCAGATCGAAAAGCAGTTAGAAGCATTTCTGACCTGGAAACGTTTGAAAAGACCATTTGTGATTATGAAGAATGCGACCTCTCTGGATGCGCGTATCGCCACTTCCACCGGAGAATCTAAATGGATTACCAATAACGAATCCAGAAAGATTGTCCATCAGATTCGTGCTGAGGTTTCTGCGATTATCAGTGGGGTCAGAAGTGTGATAGCGGATGATCCTCTCTTGAATGTAAGGATTAGTGATGTCAGACATTTTGAGACAGGTGAGCTACTGACAGGATGCCCTTCTCCAATTCGGGTGATACTCGATCCTTTCCTGGAGATTCCCAAGCATAGTTTGATTGTTGAAACAGCCAGTCAGTATCCTACTCTGATTGTCAGATCTGAGAATCCTGATTTTGTCAGTCAATCTGATGAGTGGCAATTTCTGGATAAAGAAGACTATCTCAGAGAGATGTCTTGTGAAGTGCTTGCAGTTAAAGCAACTCAAGATAAAATCGACCTGAAATCACTGCTCACTGTATTGTCTGAGAGAGAAATCAGCTCTGTGCTGGTAGAAACCGGACCTACGTTGGCGACCTCCTTTCTGAAAGCGCATCTGGTAGATAAAATCTATTATTTTATTGCCCCAAAGATACTGGGAGGGCAAAATACAGTGTTTCAGGATTTAAATATCGAAACGATGGATTCGGCGATTCAACTCCATTTCGATTCTGTCCATCGGATAGAAAGTGATATACTGGTAAAGGCTTATGTTTCAAATCATCGGTGACCGGATCATTGCTGCATTTACCGGCTTCATTGAGTTTATCTCATTCTCGATAGAGACTTTTTTTAAAATCATTCTGTTCTCTAAGCAGACCAATGTCAGCTCACTGGTTTTACTCCGTCAAATTCTCTTTACCGGATATGAAGCGCTGGCGTTGGTGTTAGTCATTGCGACTTCATTAGGTGGATTGATTATTATTCAGTTAGGTCCACTGCTTCAAAGCTTTGGTCAAAATCATGTCCTTTATTCAATATTGGTGATGGGTATTACCCGAGAACTGGCTTGCGTGCTGACTGCCTTTTTGATCGTTGCCCGTTCTGGTACAGCGATTTCTACTGAATTAGGTAATATGAAGGTAAATCAGGAAATTGAGTTGATAGATTCCATAGGCATTTCTCCAATCTCTTATCTGGTTGTACCCCGTATGGTAGGCGTAACTGTTGCTTGTGTGGTATTATCGATCTATTTTAATCTGGCTGCTTTTTTAGGAGGCTGGTGGGTAGCCAGCTTTGTCAGACCAATCCCATTTTCTGAATTTTCAAATATGTTGTTGAAAACACTTTCGATTCAGGACATTATACAAAGTATTATCAAATCACTTGTTTTTGGAATATTAATCTCCTTAATCTCAGCCTATCAGGGTCTTAAGGTAGATAAAGCAATCACAGAAGTCCCTCAGCGAACGATAAAAGCTGTGGTTTATTGCATCAGCACAATTATTATCACAGATATTAGTATCACATTGGTATTCTTTATATTATGAATCAGTCAATTGAAATCAGGAATGTAAAACACCGTCTGAGTACGGATAGCTGGCTGGAAATACCCGAACTTATCATTAACCCAGGTCACAATATTTTAGTCAGAGCCGAAGCTGAAAGCGGACTGAGTACTTTTTTAAAACTGATAAGTGGCGTTATTCCCCCAGAATCGGGAGCGATTCGTATTTTTGGAGAAGACTTAAACTATTGCAATGAATCGATATATCAACTGATCAAAAAGAAAATCAGCTATGTGTATCAGCATGGCGTCATGATATCTAATCTGACAATTCAGGAAAATATGCTATTGACGCTTAATTTTCATGTGAATGAGCTCTCTTCCTCTGAAAAAACAAACTACATAAATGATTTTGTCAAACCTTTTGAAATCAGCCATCTGTTGCTAAAAAGACCTGTAGAGCTGACTTTCATGCAAAGAAAGTTGTTTGGTATCATCCGTAGTTGTCTGATCAATCCAGAACTACTGGTTTTAGACGAACCATTTCAGAATTTTGATTCGGAATACACTGCAAAAGTAGAATCAATCCTTGAAAAACATATTGCTCAAGGCAATCGGCTGATTATCGGTACGACACTTAAACAGAGCTTTCACTTTGTGGACAGACTCATTGTCTTTACTGACTATCTGAAACAACCCACCCAATAGAATAGCGCTTTCTGATTGTTATACGGGTAAATTCCGCCCTGTAGAAGGGAGGTACGTTACCGTACTACAATGTAAGAAAAAGTAATAAAGTGAAATTTCCTTTTCTAAATATATTGATCTTCAAGTCTATCATCGAGTTAACTCCTATATCTCAGGTTCAAGTCCTTATAATTCACCGTTCATACGATGCAGTTTACTCAGCAGATGCCGGTAATGGGAGGAATGATTCAGGATATCAGGGTCTCCCAGCAGTATAAACTGCCGTTTCGCTCTTGATACGGCTACATTGAGTTTTCTGTCCACCTTATGATTATGTGTCAGCAAACTGACAATCTCCAGATCTGACGTTTTACTCAGGGCAGTTGATACGATAATGATATCCCGTTCAGAGCCTTGATATCTTTCGACTGTATCGGTCATTATTTCTCGGTTAATCCCTGCTTCTCTGAGTCTTTGACGAATCAGATTACATTGCGCTTTCCAAAAGCAAATAATGCCAATCGTATAACTTTCTAAAATGCCTGCCTTCTCATATTCTGAAATCATATTGACAATCAATGCCGCCTCTCCCTCATTCAATTTCATTTTTAAAGAAGATCGACAGGGAATAAAGAGTCTTCGTTTCATAAATAAATCTGATTTCTCTGAAACCATACTGTCAAAACATTGACCTGATGTCTGTATCAATGAACCGCTTTTTAACTGATAATCATAATAATGGTTGATCAAATCTGCAATTTCATCGTGCATCCGGTAGTGTTCTGTGAGGATATCCCAGGCATGATTCCATCCCTTTTGCTGGCATAATCTGATCATTCGCTCAAATAAAGACTCATTGAGACGCTTTAAACCTATCGTTTCCTGTAAAAGGATCGGCACTTCTGTTTCTGAGTCACTTGAAACTGCCGGCAACTGGTAATGATCTCCGATCAGAATCCATTTTTTAAATCGTACACACAAACCTGCCAGATGTGGTTCAAGCAATTGAGATGCCTCATCAACAATCAGAGTCCCTTCAGGGATTAATTGCAGCAGAAAATGCCCTTCATTCTGAAAAGTGGAAACAGTTGAAACAAATACCTTAGCAGCCATTAGTAAAGCGAGACTTTTTTCTCTGTTGTCAATGTCCAAAATATGACTGATATGATTAGAATCGTTGCTATGACGACTACCGAGTCTGATATATTCCGTCTGGTTTTGTTTGAGACGACTGATGATTTCATCCACTGCCTTGTTGGTAAACGCCAGTATAACAATCGGTTTATCCTCTTTTTGCAGTAATTGTTGAACAATACCCATAATCACTTTTGATGTCTTGCCTGTTCCCGGAGGTCCCTGAATGATAAAGTAATCTTTTGCTGCCAGCGCTTTATGGATGATTCTTTGAGCACGGTCAGCATGTGTATTATCACTTATTTCAGAATCCTTCCAGGTACTCTGTGGCGTTTGAAGTCCTAAGAGTAGTTGTTTTCGGTTTTCAGATGCTTTCATAAAATCATACATCGAATTCATCAGGGCAAAATGGCTAAATTCAAGATTGTCCTTCTCCAGAATAAAGTAGTCAAACTGCCTGAAATAGGCTTCATCCAGGCATTCATTTCTCATTTTAATTTTTAAATACAGGTTGCGGTATTCTATAAAACTCCCTTTAATGAGATAGGTCTGAGATGGATTTTGAACCTGTTTTGAAATCCCATATAAAGTAACCGGATCTCCTTCTCTGAAATTGAGTGAGACATATTTCGGATTCACTTCAAAGATTAAATCACTTTGCTGTTTTTCTTTAATAAGCAAGCGGCTGAACACGCTACCCGATTTTTCTTTTATTCCTAAATCTAAAGACCATAAGGCTGAAAAACCATAATCATATATGTCTTCATGATTTCCTATCTTGCTATTGATTAATTCTCTCATAATACAAGCAGTAAATGTCTTAAAATAAGTCTGTTGTATTGAGTCTGAAGCTTTTACAACAGCAAGCATTGCCTCAATTTTCTCCTGATGCCATTTCGGAAAACGCCCTGAGCTATTTTCCAGGAGGCTCACAAAATCAGTTTCACCTCTTGCGATTTTAAATACATAACTGACTATCTGGTTCCGTAACATCAGCACTTTTAGTCTGTCAGAAGGATAAATCATGACATTTCGTAAAGGGTCTTTTTCTGCATAGGAGTAAAATATCATACTATAGCCTTCACGTGCTTTCCCAAAAACAGATTTTAACAAAAAGTCATAACAAATGACCTGAGCTGTATGATTTTTCCATGTCCCATATTGAGGGGCTTTCCCTGATTTCAATTCAAATATCGTTTTATGAAAGGCTTGATTTTCTTCTTCAATCAGCCCGTCCAGCCTTCCCTGAATCCCATATTCAGGTGAAATGAAAGAGGGCTCAGTCAGTATCTTTTTCTCTGAAAAATGAGACATTAACTGATTAAAATTGGGTAAATGCCGGTCAAGGATATCCTCTGTCATCTTATGCACATTGAAATCTTGTAAACATAGTGCTTTTAATACATTCTGCTGTAACAGCAAATTAATGGTCTGTTCTGGACTCTCTTCCTGCCGGTTGATCATATTATCCAGAATCTGATTGATAATTTGTCCTTTTAACAAGGCTTCGGAAAATTCGTTATTCTCAAATAGTTTTAACAGCCATGCTTCCGGTAAAAGAGATTGGTTAAAACACTCAGCAATCGCACTGGCATCCATCAGAAAATCAGGCATAAAGACAAAAAAACTCTCTTCAGTCTGCACATAAGCCTGTTTAGCAGGATGATAGCGCATATTGAAAAAGCGAACCGTACAGCCCTGAAAATAAAAATCTGCCAAACGGTGAAACTGCTTTTCATAAGGTAATTGACTATTAGACGATACATCCCAGAGATAAACAAGGATCTCTTCACTGGCGATGTCACTTTTTGCTTTCATTTTCAATAAAGTGGTCTGATAGTGGGTTTGAGCTTGTTCCAATGAAATAATCTGAGCATTGAAATCTAACAATGCTTCTTCACTGCGAACCTGAGCCTTGACTTCATTTTCTTCAAATTGCCTGATCAGCTTAGTCAAAACATACGCTGTGTCAATATTCTGTGAGAAATGGCATATCTCTGTTAACTTGTAAAGAGCCACACACATCATGGCAAACTGTTCTTTGGAAGGGCTTCGGTGCAAGGCATAAAAATCAAGTATCTGTTTCAACTGCTCATACAAATAAGCAGAAAGTCTATATCTTTCTGAAAAATAAACCAGTTGCGAACGAAGCGAAGGGAATATCTGATACTCCTCTGTCAATGCCTGATTCAAAAACGCATGTAATATTTTTCTGGCTGAATCCAAATCCTGAAAAGGAACCTCATCTGTATTATTATCGAGTGTTTCACAAAGTTTAAGCAATGTTTGATGATTGTCTTCTAACATAAATTTCTCTTTTTATTTTAGTTCACAATTCTCCTCATGTGGACTTACCTTTACCCAAAACTTTATTCTACGCATGCGGTTTTTTAGACAATAATACATTTTTAACGGATATATACATATTTTTCATTATATTAAGATGTTTTAACCCTTTCCATATTACCTTTGTTCCAGGAGGCGGATC
>JAKQQL010000020.1:0-1914 GCA_029564175.1 Candidatus Cloacimonadota bacterium | reverse complement strand
ACAATACTGCCTTCCCCTTCGTAGAGAAAAGGGAAAAAGCCTCTGCTAAACATTTGAAAACCATCGACTCTGGTGTCTTTGATGAACCTGGCTTTATCAAGTAAATAATGATTATACTGACCTTTTCTGAGTGTGCCATAGACAAAGACTCGTAATGTCTCTTGTTTCAACAGTTCCTCCTAATAAACTTTTTGACCATCTTTATAGACATGCAATTTAGCATTTTCTAATTGAATCCAGTTTTCATCTGTCAATTTTGAAGTGCAGAAAAGCCAGCCTTCTTCATGGTCGAAAGATGAGTCAAAATGGTGGGTCGTTTTTGTTTTATTCATTTTTATCTCTTTTGTATTGATGTTTCTCTGAACAGCATAGATCCCATAACCTAGATCACTCAGATATACAAACAAATATTCACCATTAGACATGATTGCATTTAAAAGACGATTGTTATTTATGTTATTGAATGTCTGGTTTAAAAATTCAAAGGAATCATGATTCCAGTCAATGATCTGATTTTCTTTTAACTCATCCATGATATAACAAAAAATCTTTTCTGCCTGATTGGTTGAAATCGGATGAAAATGTCTGGGAGTAATCCGGTTGGCGATGATATAATCTTTTCTCATATTGTTAATAAGATAACAATTGTGTACATAGCTGTATGTTTTGTTCTGATACTCACAATGAAAAGGATGACAATTTTCATCATTGATAATTGAATTGTTCTTATTGCGAACATGGGCTAACAATAATTTTGATTTTAAATCTGAACGAGCGATTAAATTCAAGGCTTTAGGACTCTTCATCATGGACAATGAATCTTTTTCTATTGTACATTGTCCATCCGGATAAACTGATAAGCCCCAACCATCAGGATTAAGCTTACTTAACTCCTTAAATTCCGGTAAAGTATGATTAAATCCTACTTCAGTGTTAAAACTCATCCCGAGTATCTGACACATAAATCCCCTTTCGATCCTTTCTGGTAAACCTGCGACCAGAGCTCAAAATCTTATTTTCTATTTTTCCAATTACTCAATACTGTTATACCATATATCATAATGTCAAAAACATAAACTGGCAAATTATTTCTTCTTTTTTTTAATCAATGAGTTTTCAGTACAATAAGGAATGAATAAGTATGATATTTTCTCCAAGATAGATAAGAGAATTGAATGAGAAACAAAGAGGAAAGAAAGAGAGAAAAATCAGATTAGGGAAGTAAAAAAATAGGCTTGTCCGTTGAGAACTGAGCTAAAAGTACTGGTCGATAATAATCGTAACAACTCATGTACCCTTTGTTCAAAGTATCCAGCTTGTAGAAAAATCAGATTCTGTCGTTTACTATCATCTCCGGAAGATCTCAATTCAATGAAACGCTTGCCATTCTGAGCCAGATTAAAAGCGGCCTGTAGGGATGAGCGAAACGAAGCGCTGTAGGTGCGGTATATTTTAAACCAACCACGGAAGGCACTAAAATCACAGAAAATGGCTTGGTAAACCACGGATACAACGGATAACACGGATGAAAAAACAATCTTCCACAAAATGCTATGGAATAGCGCAATATGAATAGCCTATGGTTTTAACCATATGGTAATATATCCCCTCTCTAAATCAAGAGCCGTAGGTTCGACATATTTAACAAAAAACAATAGAAACCCTGATTTCTGCAACTATAATGCAAACAAAACGAACTTTTCATCAACCGCAGAGATACGAACTTCATACCAAGTATAAAGCAGTCTGTATGGATGAGTGAAACGAAAAGGCGTTCATCTGAATATTATTGCCGTTAATGATAGCGGATTTATGGCTAGCACCAACCCGTACAGACGAGATAAATCGCGTCTCTACCGTGCCACCCCTCCAGAGTCTGTGCAAAAAGGCATGATTTATGGTGCCGCACCTACG